>JBFZDU010000189.1:0-3545 GCA_041307205.1 Gammaproteobacteria bacterium
GGCGCGGTCCAGCGCCTGCAGCGGATGGCCGGCAAACCAGCTGCCCGAGGTCACGTTCATGCTGAACACCTTGACCCGGCCGTCGGCGAAATCGCGAATGTCTGCGACCCCGGGTACGGCCAGCACGCGGAGGATGCGCGCCACGATGTCGCTTTCGGGGTGCACGACCCGGTCGACCTTGACCTTCAGGGCGTTCAACATTCGGTGCCAGTCCGCGAATTCGGGCGTGCGCAGGCGGATGGCCTTGACCGCGCCGGGTGCCAGGTCGTTGGCGATCAGGCAGGCCACCACATTGCTTTCGTCCGATTCGGTGCAAGCGACGAACATGTCGCTCTGCGCCAGACCGGCTTGGCGCCAGGTCGCGATGCAGGTCACTGCGCCGTAGATCACCTGGGCGTCGAGGCTCTCCTGCAGGTCGCGGCAGCGTTGCTCGTTGCGCTCTACCAGGACCAAGTCGTGGCCCTCACGGATCAGGCGCCGGGCGACGTACTCGGCGCAGTGGCCGCCGCCGGCGAAATGGATGCGCATCTGTCAGTTCACCTTGGGGGCAGCAGCACGCGCCTCGGCCGGCCGTTGCTGCAGGTGGCAAGGCGGCTCAGGTTGTCGGCGCGGGCGAGGGGTTGCATACGAAGACTGCTTAGGATGACGCGGCTGAGCCGCTACTATACAGCCTCACCAGCCCCGAGCCAGCGAGCCAGACGCGCTTGAAACCTGATGCCGTTGCAGATCTGCAACGCCGCTTTGGCGGCGTTGCCCGGCTGTTCGGTCCGGCTGCCGCGGTGCGGCTCGGGACGGCACGGGTGTGTGTGATCGGGGTCGGCGGCGTGGGTTCCTGGGCGGTCGAGGCGCTGGCGCGCAGCGGGGTCGGGCAGCTCAGCCTGATCGACCTGGACCAGGTGGCCGAATCCAACATCAACCGTCAGCTCCAGGCGCTCGGCAGCACCCTGGGGCGCGCCAAGGTCGAGGTGCTGGCCGAGCGCATCGCCGACATCAATCCCAGTTGCCAGGTCGCCACTCTGGAGGATTTCGCGACCCCGGACAACCTGCCGCAGCTGTTGGGCGAGGGGCATGCCTGGGTGCTCGACTGCATCGACAATTTTCGGGTCAAGGCGGCGCTGCTCGCGCACTGCCGGCGGCAGCGCCAGCGCGTGATCACTGCCGGCGGCGCCGGCGGCCGGACCGACCCGACCCGGGTGCGGGTCTCGGACCTCGCCCGCACCGAGCAGGATCCGCTGCTGTCACGCACTCGCAAGCTGCTGCGCCAGGACTATGGCTTTCCCGCCAACCCGAAACGGCGCTTCGATGTGCCGGCGGCCTGGTCGGACGAACCCGTACGTCGGCCGGGGGGCACGTGCGACACCGGACTCAGCGGCCTCAACTGCGCCGGCTTCGGCGCGTTGATGCCGGTAACGGCGGCGGTCGGCTTGGCGATGGCGGCGTACGTGGTGCGGAAGCTGGCCGAGGCCCCCGGCTGACCTCGGCGACCCGGTAGCGATCTCGTCCGACAGCGCGGCGGTTTACGCTGCGATGGCCCTTGGCCCTTGGCCCTTGGCCCTTGGCCCTCGGCCCTTTACTAAGCGGGTTCGTCCGGGATCAGCAGGCTTTCCAGTCGCGCAATGGCGTCGCGCAACTGCAGCTTGCGTTTTTTCATGCGGCTGACCTGCAACGGATCAACGTATGGGCCTTCCATCAAGCGGAGGATCGCGTCGTCGAGGTCGCGGTGCTCCTGGCGCAGTTCCAGCAGCTTGGCTTGATAGTTGGCGATTTGGCTGTTGTCGAGGTACACGGCCGTCGTCTCGGGCGTCAACGGCGGATTCTGGCAGATTCCGCCATCCGCCGTGCGACCAAATAGCGCCGCCTGCGGTAGCCGGTCACAGGTCGCGGATCTTGGCGGCTTGATCTTCGAGCTTGGCCAGCGCCGAGCGCGCCTCCTCCAGCCTGGCTCGCTCCTTCTGCACCACCTCCACCGGGGCCTTGGCCACGAAGCTGGCGTTGTCCAGTTTGCCGGCGGTGCGCGTTATGTCCTGGCGCAGACGGTCGATCTCCTTTCCCAGCCGGGTCAGTTCCGCGGCCTTGTCGATCAGACCAGCCAACGGAATCAGGATCTGCATTTCGCCGACCAGGCAGGTGGCCGACTCGGGGCCGGGGTCGCCCGCTGGCAGTATCTCGACCGACGCAGTGCGTGCCAGGAAGTCCAGGTAGGGGCGGGCGGCGCGGGCCCAGGCGGCGTCCTGGGCCGAGGCATTGGCCAGCAGCACAGGCACCGGCCGGGCCAGGGGGAGGTTCATCTCGCCCTTGATCTTGCGGATGCCCAGGATGAACTGCATCACCCAGTCCATCTCGGCGCTGGCCAGCGGATCCGCCAAGGCCGGGTCGGCCACCGGAAAGGGCTGGGTCATGACCGTCGCGCCGTTGACCCCGGCGAGCGGTGCCACGCGCTGCCAGATCTCCTCGGTGATGAACGGCATGATCGGGTGGGCGAGCCGCAACAGGGTTTCCAGCACCCGCACCAGGGTGCGGCGGGTGCCGCGCTGGGCGGCGGCGTTGGCGCCGGCGTCGGTCAGCACCGGCTTGGACAGCTCCAGGTACCAGTCGCAGTAGTGGTTCCAGGTGAATTCATAGATGGCCTGGGCAGCGTGGTCGAAGCGGTAGCCGTCGATGGCCGTGCCGACGGCGCCTATGGTCTGTTGCAGCCGCGACAGAATCCAGCGGTCGGCGGCGGACAGGGCGATCGCGCCGCCCGCCTGGCCGCAGTCCTGGCCCTCGGTGTTCATCAACACATAGCGCGCGGCATTCCACAGCTTGTTGCAGAAGTTGCGGTAGCCCTCGATGCGCCCGAGGTCGAAGTTGATGTCGCGGCCGGTCGAGGCCAGGGCGGCGAAGGTGAATCGCAGCGCGTCGGTGCCGAAGCTGGGAATGCCGTCGGGGAAGTCCTTGCGGGTCTGCCTGGCGATTTTTTCCGCCAGGTGTGGCTGCATCATGCCGCGGGTACGCTTCTCGACCAGGGACTCCAGATCGATGCCGTCGATCAGGTCGATCGGGTCGAGCACGTTGCCTTTGGACTTCGACATCTTGTCCCCGTGGGCATCGCGCACCAGTCCGTGGATATAGACCTCGCGGAACGGCACCTCGTCCATGAACTTCAGGCCCAGCATGATCAGGCGGGCCACCCAGAAGAAGATGATGTCGAAGCCGGTGACCAGCACGCTCGTGGGGTAGAAGGTTTTCAGTTCATTTGTCTGCTCCGGCCAGCCGAGGGTGGAGAACGGCCAGAGACCGGAGGAAAACCAGGTGTCGAGCACATCCGGATCCTGCTGGATGTTGGCGCTGCCACAGTGGGCGCAGTGGGTTGCGTCCTCGCGGCTGGCGGTCATTTGGCCGCAATCGGCGCAATACCAGACCGGGATGCGGTGCCCCCACCACAACTGGCGGCTGATGCACCAATCCTTGATATTCTCCAGCCAATTAAAGTAGACCTTTTCAAAGCGCTCCGGTACGATGCGGATGTCGTCGTTCTTCACCGCGGCCAGCGCTTTTTCGGCTAG
>JBFZDU010000190.1:0-4610 GCA_041307205.1 Gammaproteobacteria bacterium
GCTTGCCGCATCCGTGGAGGCGGTTGTATCCGTTGGCGCCGCTGCGGCTACGGAATCTGCGGTGGCGGGTTCGGCAGTGGCAGGCTCTGGGGCGGCGGGTTCCGGGGCGGCGGTCGGCGCCGCGGCTGCCGCCCTGGCGGCCTCACGGCGCGCGTCCAACTCACGGCGGAGGGCTTCGCGGCGGTTGTCCACTTCTTGCTGCAGGGCCTCCTGACGCGCCGAAACATCGTTGCTTGCGACCGCCGACGGCAGCAGTTCGGTGCGGCCCCAGGGCGGCGTTTCCGGCAGCTCGTACCCCTGGGCGAGGGCCCGTTCCCGCAGCTTGCGGTATTCGCTGTTGCGGTAGGTCTCGCGTGCCGAACCAGTGAGAGTACTCATCTGTTCACGGTACTCTGCGGCCTCGGCCGGCGTCATGATCTCGAAGGCCTCGGGGGGCGTGGCTGGCTGCACCCCGCCGGTGATGGCACCGGCGTGGAGGCTGCCCGTCAGCAGCCCCGCGAGTCCGCCCGCGAGCAGGTGTCTGGCATATCGCATGTTCTCTCCTTTGGTTGACTATGGTTGAGCCGCCGCTGTGTCGAGCGTTGGCAAAGTGTAGCAAGCGGCGCAGCCGCAGTGCGCTTCTTACCCAAGGTGCGGCGCTCAATGCGTGCGCGGCGAGGCTTTTTGCTGTTGCCGGCTCAGCTACTGCAGCCATAGTTGCCAGCCGGGATGACGGCGTTGGTGCGGATGCGCCAGCGTCATGATTTGGGTGTTGTAGTCCATCTCCCAGATCCCGGCGCCGATATGCCAGGGGGACCCGGGTATCACGCCGTCGGGCTCTGTCGCCGTGTCCTGCGCGGAGAACGGCTCCAGGTAAGCGACCCCCTCGGCATGCGGCAGCAACTGCCTGGCCACGCGCCAATCGCCGTTGCCGAACACGATCAGGAACGGTGGCTCGATGTCGAACAGATTGCGCGGTCGGTTCAGCATGATTCGGTCTCCTGCCGGATGCTACCAGAACCGGCTCAAGCGGCCGTGCACGAACGGGCCGCCGGCCGCTACAATCCATAAACTTCGGCGGGGCCGCTGCAAGGCGCCTGGGGCGGCAGCGTAGCGCTTAGTGAGAACGCCAAGAATGCACTGTCGCATGCAGTTTCACAGCAGACCAAGGGCGGCCTTGCAGGCGCGACCCGCCGCAGCCCAAGCACCGGCCGGGTTGAATTGATGGCGAGCAAGACCGAGCCCCTGGCGATTGGCGAACTGATGGCGCAGAGCGGCGTCGGTTTTGGCACCAGCGGCGCGCGTGGTCTGGCCGAGGCCATGACCGACCGCGTCTGTTACGCCTACACCGTTGGGTTTCTGCAGTACCTGGAGCGCGCCGGCCAGATCCGGCCCGGCGATGCCGTCGCGGTGGCGGGCGACTACCGCCCCAGCACGCCGCGCATCATGGCAGCCGGGTGCCGTGCCGCGCTCGACCTGGGCTATCGGCCGGTGAATTGTGGGTATGTTCCGGCCCCGGCGCTTGCCGCCTACGGGTTTGGCGAGGGTATCGCCAGCCTGATGGTGACCGGCAGCCATATTCCGGACGACCGCAACGGCATCAAGTTCAACACCCCGGCCGGAGAGGTGTTGAAAGACGACGAGGCCGGCATCCGTGCCCAGGTGATCGAGTTGCCGACCCACCTGTGCCGTAGCGATGGCGGGTTCGTCGAGCCGCAGGCGCTGCCGCCCGAAGAGGGTGCCGCCTACCGCCGCTACGTGGCACGTTACCTGGATTTTCTGCCGGCCGGCTGTCTCGACGGGGCCCGGGTGCTGCTGTACGAGCAGTCGACGGTGGCGCGTGCGGCATTGCATGACATCCTCGCCGGCCTGGGCGCGGAGGTCCGCTGCGTCGGGCGTTCGGCCGTGTTCGTCCCGGTCGATACCGAGGCGATCCGGCCGGCGGACGTGGAACTGGCGCGGCACTGGGCGCAGCAGGACCGCTTCGATGCCCTGGTTTCGGCGGACGGCGATGGCGATCGCCCCCTGGTCGGCGATGAACGCGGCGAATGGTTTCGCGGCGATGTCGCCGGAATCTTCACCGCCCGCTTCCTCGATGCCGACCGGGTGGTGACGCCGGTCAGCAGCAATACGGCGTTGGAACGCTGTGGCTGGTTCGAGGGCACGGTGCGCACCCGTATCGGCTCGCCTTATGTGATCGCTGGCATGGCCATGGCGGCGGGAGCCGGCGCGTGCCGGGTGGTGGGTTTCGAGGCCAACGGCGGGTTTCTCACCTGGAACGAGTTGGTGCGCGACGGGCGTACGCTGGCGGCGCTGCCGACCCGCGATGCGGCCATAGTGCCCCTGGCCCTGCTGCTCGCGGCCCGCCGGCGCGGCCTGACCCTGAGCGAGCTGCGGGCGACCCTGCCGGCGCGTTTCACCGCCAGCAACCGGCTGGAGAGTTTCCCGACCGAGCTTGGCCAGGCACGCATCGCCGCCCTGGTCGCTGGCGGCATCGACGCCATGGCGGCGCAGTTCGCGGGCCTGGGCCCGGTCACGGCGGTGGACCAGACCGACGGGCTGCGCATGACCTTCGGCAACCAGGAGGTGGTCCATCTGCGGCCCTCGGGCAACGCGCCGGAATTGCGCTGCTATATCGAGGCCGCCAGTCCGGAGCGGGCGGCGCAGCTGGCCAGCAGTTGCCTGGAACGGCTGGGGACTTGGCGCGAGCCGGGCGGCTGAGCGTCGCCGAGCGCTGGTGCGGTTTAAAGACTGCCCGGGATCGGCCGAAGCAGGACCCAGGCCCGTTACGCGGAGGATTTGGTGCCGATGCTTGATTACCGCGAAAAGCGCAACTACCCGCGCATGCAAGTGGATTGTCCGGCCCGCATCCGGCTCAACGGCGACCCGGATGCGCAGGGTGCCATCGTCAAGGACCTCAGCGGCGGGGGCCTGCTGTTATGGCTCGATCAGGCCTTGGGCGAGGACCAGGAATTTGACATCACGGTCGAGCCCGGCACCGATCTCACGCCGCCGCTGCAGGCCCGCCTCAAGGTGGTGCGTTGCACCGCGCTGGCGGAAGGCGAGGGGAGTTTCGCGGTGGCCTGCCGGATCGCCCGGATCTTGCCCTGATCCCGGGTCCGGGGGGCTAAACTGCAGCGCCACCAGTCGCCACGATAGCCCCCCACCCATGTCCGAAGACCCACTGCAGCAGGTGCTGGCCGTCATTGCGGCCGCCCCGCACTCCGCTGACGCCCTGACCCTGTACGCCCTGGTCAGTGCGTTGGAACACGAGCACGCCGGATGCCTGTTCAAACTGACCAAGCTGCGCGACCTCGATCCGGCCGCGCGCCGTGTCGCTTACGCCTTGATGGAGCACATGGCCGGCGGTGAGCATCTGGACGCGGCCTGGCATGCCGCCAAGGCGCGGATGGACGCGATGGTGCGTGGCGGCTGAGCCCGTCTGCGTCTTGGTGGAGTCGGTGCCGCCGGCTTGACGCGCCGGGGTGGTGTGGTGTTGCTCAGGGGGTGGTCGGACTGCGCTCCACGTCGGGCGGCAGCTGGAAATCCCGCGGCGCCGTGTACTCGATGACTTCCTTGCCCTTGGCGTTGATCAGCACCGACAGGCCGCGTTCGGGGTAATACCATTGGACGACCTGGGCTTCCGCGCGCTTCCAGGCGGCGGGCTCGCCCAGGCGAGCGCGGAAGAAGTCCGCGTCCAGACCGCCGTAACTCGGGATATAGGTGAGCGAGTACAGGCGCCGCCCCTGCTGGGCGGCGCGTTCGGCCGCGGCCAGCTTGTATTTCCAATCGCCGGTCGGGGAGCCTTCGCGGGCCGTCGCCCCGGCGATCAGGGCCTCCAGTTCGGATTCCGGCACGGCCAGTGCCGCCACCACCTTGGCACTGAGCGGGCCGAACTGGATCGCCCCGAAATAGACCTCCAGTACCCGGCGACCGTCGCTGCCGGCAAACACCGCCATGTCCTCCGCGGGGCCGAACCTGGCAGTCGCGTCGGCCAGGGTGGCGCTGCCGAGCTGCAGGTCGAACACCCGTGAACTGCCGTCGGGCAGGGCCGTCACCTGCCAAGGCAGATCGGTCCGTGCCTGCTGCAGCGCCGGGTCGGGGGTCGGGCCGAGCCACCAGAACAGGGCGAGTAGCAGGGCGGTGGCGGCGAGTATGGCGAGGGGGATCCGCATCTCGGCTCAGTCACCCTGGTACAGGTGCGCAGTGACTTTGGGCGGCAGTTGCAGGTGGAAGCCGCATTCGCGCAGTTGCCGCATGACCGTCGTCACCGCTTCCCGTGCCAAGGGTCGTCCCGGATGCAAGTTGAGCTGCATCACGAACTCGGGTGTCCCGAAGCGTTCCAATAGATCTGGAGGCAGTCGGTCGAAGGCGCCTTCGGCGGCGAGGTAGAGGTACATTTCGTCCTGGCGCGGACTGCGATAGATCCAGCAGGGAAGGCGGTCGGAGGGCATCAGGATGGCAAGGGTCACTGGGTATCGAAGCGCGCATTCTAACGGAGACGGCGCCCGGTCGCCCCAGGCCGGGAAGCGACCCGTCGCCATTCCCGGTTCGCCCGGCCCGGCCGTTTCGTGGCTGGCGCGGGCCGCGGTCTGCTGCCTCGTCCTGCTGGCGCTGGCGGGCTGCGCCAG
>JBFZDU010000191.1:0-3254 GCA_041307205.1 Gammaproteobacteria bacterium
GCTATCCCCGGATCGCCGACCTGGCCTTGCGCGGCAGCGAGAATCCGGACTTGATGCCCGAGGGCGCCGTCACTGTTCGCCTGCACTCGGTCGGCGGCTGGGGTGCGGTGACCACGGGCAAGAACCTGGCCATGACCCTGTACGAGCTGCTCGGCTTTGATATCAAGGCCAACCCCAAATACGGTTCGGAAAAGAAGGGTCAGCCCACGACCTACTACCTGGCCGCTTCGCCCAAGCCGATCCCGCTCAACTGCGAGTTCTATTACGTCGACGTGGTCATGTCGCCGGACCCCAATGTCTTCGGTCACTCCAATCCGCTGCAGGGGCTGAAAAAGGGCGGGGTGTTCATCATCCAGTCCGAACTGCAGGACGCCCAGGAGGTATGGGCGCGGATCCCGGCGCACGCCCAGCGCTTCATCGTCGACAACGACATCCACATCTTCTACGTCGACGGCTTCAAGATCGCCCGCGAGGAAGCGTCCAACCCCGAGCTGCAGTACCGCATGCAGGGCAACGCCTTTCAGGGTTCGTTCTTCGCCGCGGCGCCCCTGATGGAGCGGGCGGGCCTGACCGAGGAGGGTCTGTTCCAGGCGATCGAGGAACAGCTGCGGCACAAGTTCGGCGGCAAGGGCGAGCGCATCGTGCAGGACAACCTGCGCGTGGTGCGGCGCGGCTTCGACGAGATCATCGAGATCACCGACAAGACCATCGGCATTCGCGAGCAGCCGAAGCGCAAGGAAGCGGGCCTGCCGGTGATGCTCAAGCGCCTCCCCGAGGCCGATGGCGGCGTGTCCGACATCCATCGCTTCTGGGAGCAGACCGGGTCCTTCTACGCCTCGGGTCGCGGCAACGACAACCTGGCCGACCCGCACATGGCCTTGTCGGTCATCCCGGCGTCGACCGGCGTGTTTCGCGACATGACGCAGATCCGCTTCACCTATCCGAAGTACGTCCCGGAGAACTGCACCGCCTGCGGCAATTGCTTCACGGTCTGTCCCGACAGCGCCATCCCCGGGCTGGTGAACAATGTCGCCGACGTGTTCGCCGCCGCCATCCTGCGCATCGAGACCGGCGGTATCCCGACCCAGTACCTGCGGCGCGAGGTGCGCGCCGTCGAGAAGCGCCTGCGCGGCTACCTCGATGCCGAGGGTGAGGCGGCCAATGTGGCCAGCCTGATCGACCGGGCGGTGTTGGAGCAGCTGGCCGAGTCTGAACTCGAAGGCGACAACAAGGCGGCGCTGGAGCGCGAATTCGGACTGTTGATGGAACAGCTCGGGGACTACCAGTTCGCGGTCACCAAGCCTTACTGGATCAATCGCGAAAAGAAGGAGAAGGGCTCCGGCGGCCTGTTTGCCGTGACCGTCAACCCCTACACCTGCAAGGGCTGCATGGAATGCGTCGAGGTGTGCGATGACGGCGCTCTGGTGAGCGAGCCGCAGACCGCCGAGGCCATCGCCAAGATGCGCCGCGACTGGGACTTCTGGCTGGACCTGCCGACCACTGACCCGGGCTTCATCCGCATCGACGACCTGAACGAGAAGGTCGGTGCCCTCGAAACCCTGCTCCTGGACAAGAACAACTACCAGGCGATGGTCGCGGGCGATGGCGCCTGCATGGGTTGCGGCGAAAAGAGCGTGCTGCACCTGTTCACCAGCACGGTCACGGCGCTGATGCAGCCGCGCGTCAAGCAGCACATAGCCGAACTCGACGACCTGATCAAGCGGCTGGAGACGCACGTGCGGCTCAAGCTCGCCGAGGGCATGGATCTGTCCAGCCTGGCCAAGGTCGATGCGGCGGTCGCGTCGCACCAGGACACCGACCTCAGCCTGGCGGAACTGACGGCTTCGCTGGCTGGGTCCGCCCAGCCGGTCGACCAGCAATGGCTGCGCTGGGTTACCCAGCTGCTCGAAAAACTGCGTTACCTCAAGTGGCAGTATGTCCAGGGCAAGACCGGCAACGGCCGCGCCGAGATGGGCATAGTGAACGCTACCGGCTGTACCTCGGTGTGGGGGGCGACCTTCCCCTACAACCCTTATCCCTTCCCCTGGACCAACCACCTGTTCCAGGACTCGCCCTCGGTGGCCATGGGTCTGTTCAAGGGTCATATGCGCAAGATGGGGGAGGGCTTCAAGGCCATCCGCATGGCCGAGCTGGAGTTGGCAGGCAAGTACAACCCGGCCGAACATGACGCCTTCTTCACCTATTTCGACTGGCCGCAGTTCAGCGAACAGGAATGGCTGCTGTGCCCGCCGGTGGTGAGCATCGGCGGCGACGGCGCCATGTACGACATCGGCTTCCAGAACCTGTCGCGGGCGCTGGCCTCGGGCATGCCGATCAAGGTGCTGGTGCTGGACACCCAGGTTTACTCGAACACCGGCGGCCAGGCCTGTACCTCCGGCTTCATCGGCCAGGTGGCCGACATGTCGCCATACGGCAAGGTCTGGAAGGGCAAGACCGAGCAGCGCAAGGAGATGGGGCTGATCGGCATGGCCCACCGCACCAGCTTCGTGCTGCAGAGTTCCATCGCCCACACCACGCATCTGCTCGAAGGCTTCATCGACGGATTGAACAGCCGCAATCCGGCCCTGTTCAACATCTATGCCGCCTGCCAGCCGGAGCACGGCATCGGCGACGATCAGTCCGAGCACCAGTCCAAACTGGTGGTGGAGGCGCGCGGTTACCCGCTGTTCCGCTACAACCCGGATGAAGGGGTGACCTTCGAGGAATGCTGCTCGATCGAGGGCAACCCGGCGCTGCAGGACGACTGGCCCGAGTACACCATCAATTACCAGACCGAAGACGGCAAGGAGGCCCAGCTGACCGTGCCGCTGACCTTCGCCGACTTCGCCATGACTGAGGGTCGCTTCCGCAAACACTTCCGCAAGGCGCCGCCTGAGACCTGGAACGACGACATGGTGCCGCTGGCCGAGTTGATCCAGCTCGACGACGGCGAGCGCGAAGGCAAGTTCCCCTACATCTGGGGGGTCGATGCCAAGAACCGCCTGATGCGGGTGCTGGTGGCCGAGGAATTGGTGCGCTCCACCGAGGAACGCCTGCGCTTCTGGAAACAGCTCAAGTCGATCGTGGGCGTGGACAAGACCGTCGACCTCGACCAGGTCCGCAACCAGACCCGGGCCGAAATGGCCCAGAAGCTCACTGCCGGGCTGCTGGCGCTGGCCAACAACGGGGACATCTCGGCACTCGGCGACCTGGCAGCGGCCGGCGGCGCGGCACCGGCGGTGGGTGGGGGCGAG
>JBFZDU010000192.1:0-5005 GCA_041307205.1 Gammaproteobacteria bacterium
TTGGCCTCGCGGTTGAGTTCCTGCATCAGGAAATCCAGGCGCCGGCCGACCGGCTCGCGCTGCCTCAGCACCCGCTCGACTTCGTCGAGGTGGGTCGCGAGCCGATCCATCTCCTCGGTCACGTCGAGCTTCTGGGCCAGCATCACCAACTCCTGTTCGAGGCGCGCTGGGTCGACTTCCGTGGCCAGTTCGGCCAGTCGGGCGCGCAGTCGATCACGCAGCCCCTCCAGCACCTGCGGCATGCGGGTGCGGGCGCGCTCCACCTGCTCGCGCATGGCCGCACAGCGCTGCCGCAGCAACTCGGCCAGGCGCTCGCCTTCGCGATCACGGGCGGCGACCAGGTCGGCAATCGCCAGATCCAGCAATTCGCTGGCGGCGGTCTGTATCGGGCCGAGGTCCTGCTCCGGCACCTCGACCACCCCCGGCCAACGCAACACGTCCATCGGGGCGACGGCGTGGGACCCCGGCAGGCGGGCGCGCACGACTTCCACCGCGGCCAGCATCTGCTCGACCATGCGCATGTTCACCTGCAAGTCGCCCACGGCTCCGACCCGGGGCCGGAAGCGCAGGTTACAGTCGACCTTGCCCCGGCTCAAACGCCGCGCCACCCGCTCGCGCACCACAGGTTCGAGCGCACGCAACTCCTCGGGCAGGCGCACGCCCAGTTCCAGGTAGCGGTGATTCACGGAACGCAGTTCCCAGACCAACTCACCCAGATCGCCCCGCGATTCCTCGCGGGCGAACGCCGTCATGCTTCGAATCATAAACACCCCAGGGCGTGGGCACCGCCCGGGCGGGGCGACGCAGGTTTAGCCGGGTATGATAAATGGCCTTAGACTAGCGCGCATGTCCACGGACCCGATCGCCACGCCCACGCCCGCTCGCGACAGCCTGCCACCCGGCACGCGGCTGGACTGCTATCGCATTCTCAAGCTGATCGGCAGCGGCGGCTTCAGCCTGATCTACCTGGCGGAGGACGAGGACAACCACGACGAGGTCGCGATCAAGGAATACCTGCCCAAGCGCGTCGGGGCCCGCGCCGGCACCCAACCGGTGTCGGCGGCCGCCGAGGACATGGCCGACAGCTTTCACCGCGGCCGACGGCTGTTCTACCAGGAGGTGAAGGCGTTGGCGAAGCTGCGCCACCCCAATATCGTCAACGTCCGCAACTGCTTCCTCGCCAACAATACTGCGTACCTGGTGATGGACTACGAACCGGGCAAGAACCTCGGGCGCTACATCCGCAAGCGCAAGGGCGGGTTGAGCACCAGTTTCCTGCTGAGTGTGTTCCCGCCCCTGCTCGACGCGCTGGCCTTGATCCACGGCCACCAGCACCTGCACCTGGACATCAAGCCGAGCAACATTCACCTGCGGCCCGGCGCCAACCCCCTGCTGCTCGATTTCGGGGCCGTGTTCCACCTCGATCCGGAACATGGCGACAAGAAGGCGCAGGTCATCACACCGGGTTTCTCGCCGCCCGAGCAGTATCGCAACCAGGGCGAGGTGGGACCCTGGACCGACCTCTACGCCATCGGCGCCAGCATGCGCGCTTGTATCGAAGGGCGCTCTCCGCCACCGTCCACCGAGCGCTTGACGGACGACAAACTGCTGCCGGCGCGTATGGCCTTCGGCGACCGCTACCCGGCGCACCTGTTGGCGGCAATCGACTGGGCCATGGCCTTGGAACCCACCGCCCGACCGGCCATGGCGGCGACGCTGCGCGCCGCCCTGATGGAGCAACACCCCATCCCGGCGCCCTATGGCAGCAGCTGACAAGACCACCAACCACACCCGAGGAGCAGTCATGAGACCCAGCGGCCGACAGCCGGACGAGATGCGCACGATTCACTTCCAGCGCCGCTTCACCAAACACGCCGAGGGATCGGTGTTGGTGGCCTTCGGCGACACCAAGGTGATCTGCACGGCCACGGTCGAGGCCGGCACACCGCGCTGGATGGGCAACCAGCAGGGTGGCTGGATCACCGCCGAGTACGGCATGCTGCCGCGCTCCACCGGCTCGCGCATGGGCCGCGAGGCGGCACGCGGCCGCCAGGGTGGTCGCACCATGGAGATCCAACGCCTGATTGGGCGTTCGCTGCGCGCCGCCGTCGACCTGCAGCGGCTCGGCCCGCGCACCATCACCCTGGACTGCGATGTGATCCAGGCCGACGGCGGCACCCGCACGGCGTCGATCTCGGGCGCGTTCGTGGCCTTGGCCGACGCCATCGCCGGCCTGCTCGCCCGGGGCGACCTGCAGCGGAGCCCGATCACGCACGCGGTGGCCTCGGTGTCGGTCGGCATCTACCAGGGCGTGCCGGTACTCGACCTCGACTATGCCGAGGACTCCAGCGCCGAAACCGACATGAACGTGGTGATGAACGAGGCCGGTCGCTATATCGAAGTCCAGGGCACCGCCGAAGGCGCGCCCTTCAGCGACCAAGAGATGAGCGCAATGCTCGCCCTGGCGCACAAGGGGATCGCCGAGATCATCGGCGCGCAGGCCGCCGCTCGGATCGATTGAGCTGCTGCCCCCGGTCTTGGCGGGGCCGGCCGGTTGGCGGCATTGGTGGGCCAACACAGCGCCGGCCAGCGCCCGACGTTCTGGGCTGGAAATTACCACCGCAACGGCAACGCGGCCCGGTGCCGTCTCCGCAGCTGCGCAATGGCTTCGCGCCGCCCTGGCGGCGGCGCACCCGGCCGCCCCCATCCTGAACCCGCCGGGAGTTCGCAGCGGCCGGTGCGCCGAACCGGAGCCATATCTGACAAGCGGCGCGATCTCCGCTAATCTCAGTGCCCAATCCGCGACAATGCCACCACAGCCGACGTCGCGACACCCGATAGCCGACGTCGCCCGAAAACGCCGCATGACCCTGGCCCAGCCTGCCCCGCAAGCGATGGTCCGCCGCCCGCCGGCCGGCGGGCTGGCGCGTGCCCGGCCGGAGCAAACACCATGACCCGCGACTACCGCGGCGCACCGCGGCGCTACCGCCGGGCCACGCCGTCGCAGCCGAGCGCGCCGACCGGCCGCGATGCCTGGATACCGCGCACGCGCCGCCAGGTGCAATTGATCCTGACCGCATTCGTGATGGCCATGATCGTCGCCTTGCTAATCAATATTCAGTTGGGCCGGGACCTGGGCTCCCATTTCACGCCGCTGCTGGACACCGTGTTGCAGATCAAGCAGGGCGTCACCGCCGCCCACCTGTGGTTCGAGGATGCCCTGGAGACCCAGGACCAACAGGCACTGGAAGACGTCTGGTGGCACATGGCACAGGCCGTGGAGATGGCGAAACAGGCGCTGCAGGGCGACCCGGCGCAGATCGTGCCAGTGAGCGGTCAGCCGCAGGGCGAGTTGCGGGCCATGTGGGAAGCCCTGCTCAAGAATCTCAAACTGCTGCGCTCAGTGGCGGAGCAACGCGCCGCCGAACCGGAGCTGGGCAAGACCGGTTCGGCGCTCGATCGCGAATACGACGGGACCATTCGCACCATCTTCGTGGTGGCCGATCACATCGAGACCTCGCTGAAGCAGCGCGTGGCGCGCAATCTCGACCTGATCAAGCAGGTCCAGTTCATGCTCATCGGCGCCTGCCTGCTGTTGCTGGCATCCGGCGGCTGGTTTATCACCTCCCATATCGGCCGGTTGGCGCGCGAGGTGCAGCACCGCCGGGCCGCCGAGGAAGAGCTGGCACGCAGCCGCGAAGCCGCGCTGGCCGCCCGTGACCAAGCCGAATCGGCGGTCAAGGCCAAGGATCTGCTGCTGGCCAAGATCAGCCACGAGGTGCGCACCCCGATCAACGCGATCATCGGTATGACCACCCTGATCGAAGACACCGGGCTGGACAGCGCGCAGCGCGAATATCTGCGCATGCTCGATGCCCAGACCCGCGACCTGCTGCACATCATGGACGACTTGCTCGATTTCTCGCGCATGGAAGCCGGCAAACTGACCCTGAATCCAGCACCCCTGGATCTGCGCCGCCTGGTGGCGGACGCGGTCGATCTGGCGGTACCCAGAGCGCAGGACAAGGGCATTTGCCTCGATGCCGATCTGCCCCTGGTTTATCCCGAGCAGGTGATCGGCGATGCGGTGCGCATCCGCCAAGTGCTGTTGAACCTGTTGAACAACGCCATCAAGTTCACCGAACAGGGCGAGGTGGTGGTCGGTCTGCGCGGCCGGTACGACGAGCAGGGGCAGTTCATCGCCACCCTGTGGGTTCTGGACTCGGGTATCGGCATCCCCCAGGACAAGCGGCGGCACGTGTTCCAGCCCTTCGCCCAAGCGGACGACACCATGGCGCGGCGCTTCGGCGGCACCGGCCTCGGACTGGCCATTTGCCGCGAACTGGTGGAACTGATGCACGGCAGGATCGAACTGGAGGACGGCCTCGGCACCGGCAGCCGGTTCTGGTGCGAGCTGCCGCTCGATCCGGTCAGCACCAGCCCGGTGCGGTCGGCACTGGCAGTGCCCGGCATGCGGGTATTGGTGGCGGATCGGGACGACGCGATCCGGCAGCGCACCTGCGCGCTGCTGCAGGAGTTGGGCGCGCAGCCGACCCCGGTGGCGGATGCGGCTGCGGCGCTGCGCGAACTCGCGGTTGCGGCAGCCGCAGGGCAGTCCCTCCCGGCCCTGCTGGTCAACGAACGCCTCGGCGAGGTGGCGGCCCGGCAGCTGATCGCGACGGTCCGGACCGACCCCGCGAGCGCTGGCGCCCCCATCTACCTGATGGTACGCAACGCAGCACGGGTCACCGCCATTAGTGCCGACAAGGGCGGTGCCACGGCCTGCCTGTCGATCCCGCACCGCGCGCTGCTCCTGCCGGGACTACTCATGCCCCCCGAGAGAACGCCGGCCGCGGCGGCCCAGACCCGTGCCAGTGGTCCGGAGCAGCCCAGGTTCGACCTCGACGCCCTGCTGGTCGATGACCACCCGGTCACGCAAATTGCGGGCCGCCACATGCTGGAGAGCCTCGGTTGCCGGGTCGAGTCGGCGCGCAATGGCAGCGAG
>JBFZDU010000193.1:0-9624 GCA_041307205.1 Gammaproteobacteria bacterium
GCCGGCCCTGGGGCCAGGCGGCGGCCACCGTCGGATCGGTCAGCCACAGCAGCCGACGCCACCCCGGCGTCGCCGTCATGACCGGCTCCGGCGGGCCGGGCGCGCGCCGCCCCGCCTCAACACGGATCCCTGCGGATAGCGCATCGATATGCCTTGGCGCCCTGGCGGTCGGTATGGTTCAAGTCTCGTTGGCCCGAACGGTGCAGCCGGATATAGTGGCGCAACGATACCGGATTGAGCCTATGCCGGACCTGCCCGCCCATCATCACGACCTGGTCGCCTGCCACGACTGCGACCTGCTGCAACGGCTGCCGCCCGATCCGCCCCGCGGCCGGCTGCGCTGCGCCCGCTGCGGCGCGGTGCTGCACAACGCGGGGCACGACCTGATCGACGTCCCCCTGGCGCTGGCGCTGGCCGGGGTGGTGCTGTTCGCGCTGAGCAACCTGTACCCGCTGATGGAGTTCCGCCTGCAGGGCGGCAGCGACGCCACCTACCTGCTGGCCGGCATCTTTACCCTGTACGACCAGGGCCGGCCGCTGTTGGCCACCCTGGTGCTGTTCACCACCGCGCTGGCGCCGGCGGCGCACCTGGCACTGCTGCTGTATGTGTACGGCGCGTTGCGCCTGGGGCGGCGGCCGCCCGCCTTCACGACCGCTTTGCGCCTGATTCAGGCCATAGTGCCATGGAGCATGCTCGAAATCTTTCTGCTCGGCCTGATCGTGGCCGCGGTCAAGCTGGCCGAGCAGGCCAGCATAGTCCCCGGCCCGGCCGCCTGGGCGTTGGGGCTGCTGGTGGTGGTGCTGGCGGCGGCCGCCACCCAGGTGCATCCGCGGCTACTGTGGGAGCGTGCCGGGTGAAGGCGCCCGCCGTCACCGCGGCCGATCTGCACCTGGCGGCCTGCCATACCTGTGGCCTGCTGAGCCGCCGACCGCACAGCGGCGGACAGCTGGCCTGCCCACGTTGCGGCACGGCCCTGCATCCCCGCATCCCGCGCAGCACCCAGCGCACCTGGGCCTTCCTGAGCGCGGCCGTGATCCTGTACCTGCCGGCCAACCTGCTGCCCATGATGCAGGTGACCGCGCTCGGTCAAACGCGCTCGGACACCATTCTCAGCGGCGCCCAGTTCCTGCTCGCCAGCGGCATGTGGCCACTGGCGCTGATCGTGTTCGTCGCCAGCATCCTGGTGCCGATCATGAAGATCGCAATCCTGGTCTATCTGCTGCTCTCGGTACGCCGCGGCTCGCGCTTCCGGCCCCTGGACCGCACCCGCCTGTACCGCTTCACCGAGTTGGTCGGCCGCTGGTCCATGGTCGACATCTACGTGGTGGCCGTGCTGGTGGCGTTGGTCCACATGGGCCAGGTGGCCGAGATCCAGGCGGGGCCGGGCGCGCTGTTCTTCGCGGCGGTGGTGGTCCTGACCGTGTTCGCCGCCCGAACCTTCGACCCGCGCCTGATCTGGGACCACGCGGCGCCGCTGGAGCCGGCCGATGGCCACTGATCCGACACTCACGCCGGCAAGCGACGAACTGCCGCAGGCGGTGGTCGACCCCAGCCGGCGTCTGTCGCTGGTGTGGTTGATCCCGCTGGTGGCGATCCTGGCCGCCGCCTGGCTGAGCTACCGCACCTACAGCACCCAGGGGCCGCTGGTCGAGATCAGCTTCAAGACCGCCGAAGGACTGGAGGCCGGCAAGACCCGGGTGCGCTACAAGGACGTGGAGATCGGCCAGGTGGAGGTCATCCAACTCAGCCGCGACCTGTCCCAGGTACAGGTGCGGGCCCGGCTGGCGCGGCACGTCGAGCGCTTTCTCACCGACCAGACGCGCTTCTGGGTGGTCCGGCCGCGCTTCTCCGGCGGCCAGGTCTCGGGCCTGGGCACCCTGGTGGGCGGCGCCTATATCGGCGTCGACCTGACCGCGGCCGGGACCGAAACCCGGCAGTTCACCGGCCTGGAGGAACCGCCCGTGGTGACCGCCACGGAAGCGGGCCGCCACTTCACCCTGCGGGCCGACACCCTGGGATCGCTGGCGGTGGGCTCACCGGTGCATTTCCGCGACATCCAGGTCGGCCGGGTGGTCGCCTACAAGCTGCAGGAGCCCTTCGCCGCCAGCGGCGGCGTGGCCATCCAGGTCTTCATCCACTCCCCGCACGACCAGAAGGTGCGGACCAACACGCGCTTCTGGAATTCCTCGGGGATCGACCTGACGCTCGACACTGCCGGCATCCGGGTGAACACCGAGTCCCTGGCCACGCTGCTGCTCGGCGGCATCTCCTACGGCACGCCGCCGCACCAGGCGCCGGGACCGGTGGCGGCCGATGACCGGGAATTCCGCCTCTACCCGAACCGGCAGGTCGCCGACGAACCCCAGTACCGCCGCCGCCAGGCCTGGCAGCTGGAGTTCGCGGGCTCGGTGCGCGGCCTCACGGCCGGGGCGCCGGTGGAATTTCGCGGCATCCGCATCGGCGAGGTGCGCGAGGTGCGGCTGGAGTTGGATGCCGCCACGCGCGCGGCCCGCATCCCGGTGCTGGTCGACATCGAACCCGAGCGCTTGGGCCTGGCCGACCCCGATGCGGGGTCCGCGGACCCGACCGGCGCCGAGCGCCAGCTGTGGGACCGGCTGGTCACCAACGGCCTGCGGGCGCAGTTGAAAACGGGCAATCTGCTCACCGGCGCCCTGTACGTGGATTTGGATTTCTACCCCGAGGATTCGCCGCGCCCGATCGCCTGGACCAGCACGCCGCCGGGCCTGCCGACCGTGCCGACCGCGCTGGACGAACTGCGCGGCCTGCTGACGCGCCTCGCCCGCCTGCCGCTGGACGGCATGGGCCAGGAACTGGGCGCCAGCCTGACCGCGCTGCGCGAGACCCTGGAACAGACCCGCAGCGTGTTGCAGCGGCTCGACGGCCAGACCGCGCCGGAGCTAAACCGCACCCTGGTGCAGACCCGCGTGACCCTCGAATCCCTGCAAAAGGTGCTGACGCCCAGTTCCCCGCTGCAGTCGGAGGCGCAACGGGTGCTGCAGGAGTTGGGCGCGGCGGCGCGTTCGATCCGCATCATGGCGGATTACCTGGAGCGCCACCCGGATGCCCTGATCCGCGGCAAAGGAGCCGGCCAATGACACCCGCCCAGAGCGCCCGCTGCGCCGCCCTGTTGCTGCTGGCCGCAACCCTCGCCGGCTGCGCCAGCAAGCCGCCGATCCAGTTCTATGCGCTGAGCGCCGACCCCGCGCCGGCCGCGTCGGCCGCCGCGAACCGGGAGCTGGTGCTGGCGATCGGACCGGTCGATCTGCCCGACTACCTGCGCCGCCCGCAGATCGTGACCCGGCCCGGCGCCAACCGCCTGCAGGTGGACGAGTTCAACCGCTGGGGCGGCGCGCTGGAGGAGGAGATCACCCGGGTCGTCGCCCGGCACCTCGGCGCGGCGCTGGGCACCGGGCGGGTGTACGCCTACCCCAGCCGGGTGGTGCCCGACACCGACCTGCGGATCGCCCTGAGCTTTCGCAGCTTCGACGGCGCGCTCGGCGATGCCGTGGCGCTGGAGGCGGCCTGGTCGGTCATCGACGAACGCAGCGCCCGGGTCCTGGCGACCAGCCAGGCGGTCTACCGGGCCCCGGTCGCCGGGGCCGGCTATGTCGACTATGCGGCGGCCCTGAGCGCCGGGCTCGCCCTACTGAGCAGCGACCTGGCCGCGGCGGTGGCGGCACAGGCCGGGCGCCTGCCGCCGCCGGGCCGCTGACCCAGGACGGAACGGCCGCGCACCCCGGTCTCAGGCCGGCTCGTAGGCCAGGTTGGGCGCCAGCCAACGCTCGGTCTCGGCCAGACTCATGCCCTTGCGCCGGGCATAGTCCGCGACCTGGTCGCGGTTGATCTTGCCGACCGCGAAATAGCGCGCCTGCGGGTGCGCGAAATACAGCCCGCTGACCGCCGCCGTGGGCACCATGGCCTTGGACTCGGTGAGCCAGATACCGGTGTTGGCCTCGGCGTCGAGCAGCGCCCACAGCAGATCCTTCTCGGTGTGGTCGGGACTGGCGGGGTAACCCATGGCCGGGCGGATGCCCTGGTAGCGTTCGGCGATCAGCGCCGCGTTGTCGAGGTCTTCGGCGGCGGCATAGCCCCAGAGTTCGCGGCGCACCTTGGCGTGCAGCCACTCGGCCAGGGCCTCGGCCAGGCGGTCCGCCAGGGCCTTGAGCATGATGGCATGGTAGTCGTCGTGGTCGGCGGCGAACTCTTTCAGCTTGGCATCGATGCCGCCGCCGGCACTGCAGGCGAAGCCGCCCAGGTAATCCGTGCGGCCACTGGCCCGGGGCGCCACGAAGTCGGCCAGGCACTCGTTGTAGTGCCCGGCCGGTTGCTTGCCCTGCTTGCGCAGGTTGTGGAACACGGTCAGCACCCGGGCGCGGGACGCATCGCTGTAGACCTCGATGTCGTCGCCCACGGCATTGGCCGGGAACAGGCCAACTACCGCGGTGGCGTGCAACCAACGCTCGGCGCTGACCCGCTCCAGCATGTCCTGGACATCGGCATAGAGCTTGCTGGCCTCTTCGCCCTTCTCGGGGTCGTCGAGGATCTTGGGAAAACGCCCCTTGAGCTGCCAGGCGTGGAAGAAGAAGGTCCAGTCGATATAGGGCACCAGCGCCGCGATCGGGATGTCTTCGAACACGTGCAGTCCGGGCCGCAGCGGCGCGGGCGGCTGGTACGCCGCCCAGTCGATCGGCGTCGGGTTGGCCCGGGCCGCATCGAGCGGCACCAGGTTGCGGGTCTCGTCCTGGCCGGCGCGCCGCGTGCGGACCGCCTGGTACTCGGCCCGCACCTTGGCCGTGAAGGCTTCGCGGTGCTCGTCCGACAGCAGGCTGGACGCCACCCCCACCGCCCGCGAGGCGTCCGGGACATAGACCACGGCCTGCTCGTACTGGGGCGCGATCTTGACCGCGGTATGGGCCTGCGAGGTGGTGGCGCCGCCGATCAGCAGCGGCTGCCGCATGCCCAGGCGCTGCATCTCCTTCGCCACGTGGACCATCTCGTCCAGCGACGGGGTGATCAGGCCCGACAGGCCGATGATGTCGACCCCTTCCTCGCGGGCCCGCTGCAGGATGGTGTCGGCCGGCACCATGACGCCGAGGTCGATCACCTCGTAGTTATTGCACTGCAACACCACGCCGACGATGTTCTTGCCGATATCGTGCACGTCGCCCTTGACCGTGGCCATGAGGATCTTGCCGTTGGTCCGCAACTCGCCGCCGGCCGCGACCTGGGCCTGCTTCTCGGCCTCCAGATAGGGTTCGAGGTAGGCGACCGCCTTCTTCATCACCCGCGCCGACTTGACCACCTGCGGCAGGAACATCTTGCCGGCACCGAACAGGTCGCCGACCAGGTTCATGCCGTCCATCAGCGGGCCTTCGATGACGTGCAGCGGCCGCTCGACCTGCTGCCGCGCCGCCTCGGTGTCGAGGTCGATGTAGTCGGTGATCCCCTTGACCAGGGCATGCGCCAGGCGCTTGGCGACCGGCCAGCTGCGCCATTCGGCATCCTGCTTGGTGTCGGCAACGGCGCCGTCCCCCTGGTACTTGGGCGCCAGCTCGATCAACCGCTCCGTGGCATCGGGTCGACGGTTGAGCACTACGTCCTCGACCGCATCGCGCAGCTCGGCCGGAATCTCGTCGTACACCGCGAGCTGCCCGGCGTTGACTATGCCCAGGTCCATGCCGGCCCCGATGGCGTGGTACAGGAACACCGCGTGGATGGCCTCGCGCACCGGATCGTTGCCGCGGAACGAGAAGGAGACGTTCGACACCCCGCCCGAGACCAGGGCGTGCGGCAGGTGCCCTTTGATCCAGCGGGTCGCCTCGATGAAGTCGACCCCGTAGTTGGCATGCTCCTCGATGCCGGTGGCGACGGCAAAGATATTGGGGTCGAAAATGATGTCCTCGGCCGGAAAGCCCACCTGCTCGGTCAGCAACTGGTACGCGCGGGTGCAGATCTCGATCTTGCGTTCCCGGGTGTCGGCCTGGCCCTGCTCGTCGAAGGCCATGACGATCACCGCCGCGCCGTAGCGCCGGCACAGCTCGGCCTGCGCCAGGAACTTGGCCTCGCCCTCCTTCATCGAGATGGAGTTGACGATGGGCCGGCCCTGCACGCACTGCAGGCCGGCCTCGATGATCTCCCACTTCGAGGAGTCGATCATTACCGGCACCCTGGCGATGTCCGGTTCGCCGGCGCACAGGTTGAGGAAACGGCGCATCGCGGCGACGCCGTCGAGCATGCCCTCGTCCATGTTGACGTCGACGATCTGGGCGCCGTTCTCCACCTGCTCGCGGCACACGTCCAGGGCGGCTTCGTAGTTGGACGCGAGCACCAGGCGCTTGAACTTGGCGGAGCCGGTGACATTGGCGCGCTCGCCGACGTTGACGAAATTGAGCGCCTTGTCGATGTTGAGCGGCTCCAGGCCCGACAGGCGGCAAGCCGGCGGGATGTCCGGGAGCCGGCGCGGCGCCTTGCCGGCGCACGCCGCCGCGATCGCCCGGATGTGGGTGGGGGTGGTGCCGCAGCAGCCGCCGACGATATTCAGGAAACCGGCCTCCGCCCATTCGCCGATGTAGCCGGCCATGTGCGCGGCATCCAGGTCGTACTCGCCGAACTCGTTGGGCAGGCCGGCATTGGGATAGGCGGAGACATGGGTTGCGCTGACCCGGCTCATCTCCTCGACGTACTGGCGCAGCAGGTCCGGCCCCAGGGCGCAGTTGAGGCCGATGGCGAGCGGCTGGGCGTGGCGCAGCGCGTTGTAGAAGGCCTCGGTGGTCTGGCCCGACAGGGTACGGCCGGACTGGTCGGTGATGGTGCCCGAAAGGATCAGCGGCAGCCGCAGGCCGTCCTCGCTGAACACCTGTTCACAGGCGAACACCGCCGCCTTGGCATTGAGGGTGTCGAAGATGGTCTCGATCAACAGGATGTCGACCCCGCCCGCGATCAGGCCGCGCGCCGCCTCGGCGTAGGCGTCCACCAGTTCCCTGAAGGTGACATTGCGCGCCCCGGCGTCGTTCACGTCCGGCGAGATCGAGGCGGTGCGATTGGTCGGCCCCAGGCTGCCGGCGACAAAACGCGGCCGGTCGGGCGTGCTGAACTTGTCCGCCGCCTGGCGCGCCAACCGGGCCGACGCCAGGTTCATTTCGTACGCCAGCGCCTCCATGCGGTAGTCCGCCATGGCGATGCGGGTGGCACTGAAGCTGTTGGTCTCGACGATGTCGGCCCCGGCCTCCAGGTACTGCTCGTGGATGTCGCGGATGATGTCGGGCCGGGTGATCGACAACAGGTCGTTGTTGCCCTTGAGGTCCGACGGCCAGTCGGCAAAGCGCTCGCCCCGGTAGGCCGCCTCGCCCAACTGGTAGCGCTGGATCATGGTGCCATAGGCACCGTCCAGGATCAGGATGCGCTCGGCCAGCAGGGCCTTGAGTTCGGCGGTACGGTCGCGGGACACGGCGGGCTCCGAATTGGCGGCCGCCCGCCACGGCGGCGGGCAACGAAAGACCGCGAATTATACGGGAACGCGCCGCAGCCAACGGCCAGTGACCGTTATTCGACCGCTTCGGGCCGGTCGATGAAGGGGTTGCGGTTGCCCTGCAGGCGCTCGATCAGGTCATTGCGCCGCCGTTCCTCGGCGCTCGGCGGGTCATCGCGGTGCCAGCGCAGCATCAATGCCCGGGTGCGCCGGTGCAGGCTCAGGCCATGCCGGTCTTCCATGTAGAACATGGCGCGGGCAATATCGCCGCGCACCGCGGGGCGGGGTTCGACGATCCGGGCACGGTGATCGACCTCCAGGTCACAGCCTGCCTCGACCCAGTGCTCGCCCTTGATGTAACCGTAGGCGTAGGCACTGCGCAGCGCATTCAGGTCCTTGCGCGAGGGGAACAGGTTATGCAGGTCCGACTCGACCCGGTTGAAGCGTTCGCTGGTGGCGCGGCAGCGCTGCCGATCCCCGCAGTTCAGGTCACGCCCGGCCCAGCTCATGGGAAAAACGTGCTCGATGTTCATCCGGCGGTCGTGCGGGTCGAACGGCTCGCCGCAGTAGAGACTGACCCCGCCGGTGGGGTAGAGTTCGCGCCAGAATACCGGGATGGTTTCGAGATATGCAGATCGGTCCGCCGCCAGCAGTGGCCCACCGATCAGGTACAGTACCATCAGCAACCGTCCGTGCCCGGCCACCCGCACCTCCATCCGCCCGTTTCGCTAGCTGCATCATACCCGGGCCCGGCGCCGGAGGTTCCCCCCGCACCCGGGAAGCTAGATAATGCCGGGCCAGCCCCGCCCGTGGCGCCATTGGATCAGGACCCTAACCTTGGACAACACCGAAGAACCTGGCGATCAGGCAGTGGCAGCGCCACGCCGTACCCCCTGGGCCCTCATCGCCCTGGTACTGGCATTGACCGGCCTGGGCATCTGGCTGGTGCCCGAACAGCAGCGCGCACCGCCGCCCCTGCCGCCATTGCCACACCCACCGGCAGCGGCCGTGCCGGCGGTACCAGCGCCGACGCCATCCCCAGCCGCCCCGGACGCTGCCGCGGCAGAAGCAGCGGCTGCAACACCGGCCGCCGAGGGCGAGGTCGCGCGCCGCTTCATTGCCGCGCAGCGCGCCACCGCCGCGCCCGACCTGCCAAGCACCTACACGGAGGCGGAACGGCTGCGCGCCGCCGGATCGCTGGCCGATGCCTGGCTGATCCATTTCTATGCCGCACGGCTCGGCTACGCCCCGTCCGCCCTGGTGCTGGGCACCCTGTCGGACCCGAATTACCGCGATGCCGGCAGAGATACCCTGGAGTCGCCCGACCCGCTGCAGGCGCTGAAGTGGTACCGGCAGGCCGCCGACGCCGGGGATACCGAGGCGCAGCGGCGTCTGCAGAACCTGCGCAGCCGGATCGAGAGCGACGCCGCCGATGGCGACGCCGAAGCGCAGCGGCTGCTGTTGCAATGGCGTTGACGAGGATCCCGATCATGCACAATTCATCCCGCCTGCTCGCGATCCTGCTGCTGGCGTTACCGTTGCTCGCGGCGTCCGCCGACGCACCCGATCGGCCGCTGCTCATGGCCGGCAAGCAGAGCCTGTTCCAGCGCGTGCTGGCCACCCCCGGCGCCGAGCTGCAGGCCGCGCCCGGGGCCAAGGCCGCCGGCACCCCGGTGACGCCCTTCACCGCCCTCTACGTCTACGCCCGCAAGGGCACGGGGCCCGACGAGTGGCTGCAGGTGGGCACCGACCGCCACGGCGGGGTGCAGGGCTGGCTCCCGGCGCGCCAGTCGCTGGAGTGGAACCAGGGGCTGACCGTCGCCTTCCGCGACCCGGCCGGACAGGCCCGCAGCCTGCTGTTCCGCGACGCGGCGGCGTTGCGCAGCCTGGCGCAGAGTCACGACCAGCAGGCATACGACCGACTGTACCTGCAGGCCGAATCCGACACCCTGGAGCCGGATTCCCCGGTCGTCGCCATCCAGCCGGCCGGGCACGTGGACATCAACAAGGATTTCTACCTGGTGCCCATCCGCCGGCACGAGGACATCTACCTGGGCAGCGAACAGGCGCGCCTGCTGCAGGTGTCGAGCGTACCGCTGCAGGAAGCCCCGGCACGGACCGCGGCCGAGCCCCCG
>JBFZDU010000194.1:0-8879 GCA_041307205.1 Gammaproteobacteria bacterium
ACAGTCCCGGCCATCGCGCCGACGCGGGTCGCCCGGCGTACGATCTCGATTTAGGCGAGCGCAGCCTGCACGACATCCTGTACTACTTTCACACGGGCGACGCGCAGCATGCCCGGGTCGGGGACGTGGCCGAAGCCTTCGAATATCCGCTGTTCGCACGTGCGCCGCCTGCCTGGTATTCCGATGTCGGCAGCTGGTACTTCGAAATCGCCCCGGGGCCGGGCAAGCCCGCACGTGGCGTCGACTCCGACCAACATTGGGTGCCGCCAAGCATCGGCGTCGGCAGCCACGGGGAAAGCCGCAGCTACAATTCCGGCGGCCACCACGACAGCCAGAGTTCCGGCTGGCTGAGCTTCCTGCGGACCGGCCTGCTCGCGGACCTGGAGCGCAACCACGCGATCAGCCGCTGGAGCATCGCCCACAATCCCGGCTGGGCCTACCGTGACAATGTCATCCGCTTCGGCAACGGGGCGGAGCGCTACCGTGCCGTCGACCGTGCGCTGGAGGCGTGGAACCTGCTGACCGCCTTCGGCCCCAAGGATTTCTATTTGTGGCGCAGCGACCAGACCTACACCGAGAAGACGCCCAAGGGCGAGGTGGTGAGATACAAGGGTGGACGCAGCTACCTGAACGGCTACAAGGTGCTGCCGGACATGGAGCACTATGCGCTGTTCCGCATGTTCGAATACTACTACCTCACTGGCGACATGCGGGCGATGGACGCCATCCACGGCTTCGTCAACTGGGACATCAATTTTCAGCACCGCCACCTGTTCCAGGGCAAGATGCAGCCGCTTGCCGTCACCGATCTGTTCGAGCGTGATCCGGACGCGCTGCGGCGCGGCCACTACAGTCGGGTCTATGCCTGGATGCTGTTCACCAATCTCACCGGCTACCACGCCACCGGCAGTCCGGTGTACGACGAATTTGCCCGCTGGCAGATCCGCCGGGCGCTCGCCCTGCTGCGCCACCGCCACGGCCAGATGACCAGTTGGAACGTAACCGCTGCCAGTGTTGCCAGCCGCATATTCGGGCGCGAGGCGTTGGTGCAGCAGTCTGAATCACAGAGTTGGATGGAGGCGATGGGGGCCATCGCACTGCACGAGGCATACAAGACCTATGACGACGAGCGCATCCTCGACGGGCTGTGGGGGCAGGCCGACTATTTCAGTCACCATGTGCTCGACTACCCGCGGCTGGGCATGATCAACAATCGCACCGGCATGCCCAACAAGCCGCTGGGCTACGGCGATGGCAGGGGCGCAACGGTGACCCCGCAGCGCCACGACTGGATGATCCAGGCATGGCCCGTTCTCTACCATTACAGCGGCTGGCCGGACGTGGCCGAGCGCTACCGGAATTTCGAGCATGCGCGCAAGGAAACCTGGACCCAGGACGTATTTCTGCAAACGGTCTATTGGGAACAGCAGAACGTCGCCAAGCGCACTTCACGGCCGCCGGACCCCATCACCGATCTGCGCGTTACCCGCGCCGACCGCTCCGGTATCGCCCTGACCTGGACCAGCCCGCGCGACGACGGCCCCACGGGCCGGGCCGAGCGCTATTTCGTGAAGTACAGCACCAAGCCCATCGTCGAGTTCGCCCCGACTGACAATCCCGCGCGCGACGGGGACAAGGCACGCATCGTGCACAAGACCGAGGAACTCGTCCTGTCCCGATCCAGGGGCAAGCGTTTGAAGCCCAACATCCGCCCCGGTGAGGCAGGTACCGAAGCGAAGGATGTGCAGCGCGCCCACCCGGACTGGGATCGTGTCAATGCCTTCTGGATGGCCGAGCATGTGGCGGGTGAGCCGGCGCCGGCGCCGGCAGGCAAACCCGAAACCTTCACCATCCGCGAACTGCGCCCGCATAACTGGTTCGGGGCCCCCCGGCAACCCGGGCTGGAGATCCTGCCGCCAGGCACCTACTACGTGGCCATCTGTTCCTGGGACGCAGACAGGAACCTGAGCCGCCTGTCCAACGTGGTCAAGGTCAAGCTGCCTTAGTGTTCGTTGGCCTGTAGCCACTGCTCCAGCATCATCACCACCCAGACCATCACCCCGTAATAGCTGGCGTGCGGGCCGCGCTGCATCGCCAGCATGTGGTCCAGATACGCCGGTTGGATCCAGCCGCGGTTCTTGAAGTCCGACAGGCTGTCGCCGACGAGGTCGCCGAGCGGGGCGAACTGGTTGCTCCACACCCCGAACGGCAGGCCGAAGCCGTGCTTGGTCTTGTTGATGATCTTTTCAGGAAGCAGGTCGTCCAGCGCTTTCTTGAAAAACCAGCGCAGCGTTTGCCCGCGCACCTTATAGTCCACCGGCAAGTGGTTGGCAAACGCGACCATGCGGTCGTCGAGCAGCGGGTAATGGGCCTCGATCCCCGCCGCTTCGGTCATGGTGTCCACCTTGCGCAGGTCGTTGTCGGCCAGGGTGAATTTCAGATCCAGGTGCATCAGGCGGTTGATGTAATGGTCGGAACTGGTGCGTTCATACACCTCGATCAGCTCGGCATCCGTTGACGAGGGGTCGAAGGCATGGACGAAGTCCGCCGCAAAAATCTGGTCGAGCGGGGTGCGGTGCAGGAAGTTGTAGCTTTCCAGCCGCAGCGGCAGGCCGATCTTGGCTTGGGCGACGTAGCTTTTAAGCTTGGATAGGGGAAAGTGGTTAGACAGCCCTGGCAAGTTCGCCATTGGCTCGATCAGCCCGCGCCGCAGCACGGCGGGTAGCTGGCCATACATTTCAAAGAGGCCCTGCTTGGCGTAGCGCGCGTTGCCACCGAAGATCTCGTCGCCACCATCACCGGCAAACATGTTTTGGAATCCGGCCTCGCGTGCGGCCCTGGCGCAGAAATAGGTCGGCACCGCCGAGGCGTTGCCGAACGGCTCGTCGTATTCATGCGCGATCACCGGGACCGCGGTCACGATGTCGGCAGGCTTCAGGTAGTACTCGTGGCTGCGGCTGCCGTAGCGTTCGGCGGCGCAGCGGGCGTATTCCATCTCGTCGAAGCCGTCGGCGTCGAAGCCGATGGAAAAGGTATCCACCGGTGCGCCGCGTGCGGCCGTGAGGGCGCCGACGATGGTCGAACTGTCCGTGCCACCAGACAGGAACGCGGCGGTGGCCGGCGCATCGGCATCGCGCACCGCCAGGTCCAGCAGGCTGCGGAACTCGCGGCGCTGGGTGTCGAAGCCGGTATCGATCGGGGTGTAATCCGCCTGCCAGTAAAAGCCGGTACTGAATTGGCCGTTTTTCAGGGAAAGGGTCTGTCCCGGCAGCAGCTTGTGCACGCCCTGAAACAGGCTGCGCGGCGCGGGAATGGTATGGAAATACAGGTAATCGTAGATCGCCTGCGGATCGATGCTGCGGCCGACGGCAGGGTGGGTCGCCACGCTGAGTGCGCTGGTGCCGAACACCAACTGACCACCTTGATGGGCGTAGCACAGGCGTTCTGCGCCAACGCGGTCGAGCGCCATGAAGGCCTGTTGCCTGATCGGATCCAGCACGGCGAAAGCGAAGTTGCCCTGCATCAGCGTGGGCAGCTTTTCGCCAAAGCGCACCCAGCCATGCGCCACCGCCGCCGCAGGGCTCTGCTTGCGCGCGATGGTGGCCAGCTCGTCGTCGACAAAGCGCGGGCGCCCATACAGCGCGGCAGCCAGCCCGTCTTCAACGTGAATTTCGGCTTTGCTGAGGCGCGAGCAAGCCGCCACCCCCATCATCGGCGTGCTGTGTTCATGCAGCGGGGTATCGGGTGCCAGGCGTGCCGACTGTCCCATATGCCGGATCAAATCCTGATGCGCGCCGTGGTCGCCCAGCCAGCCAAAAATGCCATCCATGGTGTCGTGTGTCAGAGTGATGCGGGATAATGTCCGCCAATATAAACGAGCCTGTCGCTTGGCACGAAACCTGTATGTCGAATGCGCGACGTGTCATGGACGATTGCGTCATTGCGAGTGTAACGAAGCAATCCAGTTCTTTGGTCGGTAGCATGGTCTGGATTGCCCTAAAGGATCTCGATACCCCGTGTGGGTGCTCCGATCTACTGCGTGCTGAAGCACGTGCAGAGTCGTATGCCGCGCTTCGCGCGCAATGACGGCCATACCGTATTAACCAGCGTTGCCCTATTGTCAGAAAGCCCAAGCCGTTGAATGAATTTCTGAATAAAGTCAGCAAAACCCTTGCTCATCACGTGCGGCGCATCCAGCGCGGCCTGCGTAGCGCGCGCTGGTCGCTTTCACGTCCCGCCGCGCAGCGTCCAGTCATCGTGGTGGGCTGCTCCCGCGCCGGCACCACCCTGGTCTACAAAACCCTGTCCGAATCCCGCGAGATCGGTAGCCTGCAGCGCGAAACCCACGATTACTGGACCGACCTGCATCCGCTCGGCGACAAGCACTGGGACACCCATGCGCTGGATGCCAGTGACGCCAGTCCGGCGGATCGGGACACCGTCAGCCGCTATTTCTACAGTTGGACCGGCCACCACCGCTGGGTCGACAAGAACAACCAGAACGGCCTCTGCGTGCCCTATCTGCAGGCACTGTTCCCCGATGCCGTGTTCGTCTTCATCAAGCGCAGCCCCGGAGACAATCTCAATTCGCTGATCGAAGGCTGGCGAAAGCCCGACGAATTCGCCACCTGGTCGAACGACCTGCCGGCCAAGGTGGCGGTGGAGAACGGCACGCTCACGCAGTGGTGCTTCTTTTTGGCCGACGGCTGGCGCGAGTATGTCAACGCGCCGGTCGAAGACGTCGCCGCCTTCCAGTACACCGCCATCAACCAGGCCATCCTGGATGCCAAGGCCAGCGTTCCCGCCGGGCAATGGGTCGACGTGTTCTACGAAGACTTCCTGCGCGATCCGGTGGCCACCTTCCGCCAGGTGTTCGAAGGGTGCGGCCTGGCATTCGACGCCCGCCTGCAGGCGCACTGCGCCGACGTGCTCGACATTCCCTACAACGCCTTCTCCGAAATCCGCCTGGACAAATGGAAAGACGGCCGCAATCGGGACAAGATCGAACGGGTCTTGCCGAAGGTGGCGGACGTGGCGGCAAGGATGGGGTATTGATGGTCGCGATGGTTCTCCCAATCTCGCCAAGGCTTAACAAATGGCCCGAGCCCACCAATGAAACCCCCTCTCCCTTGAAGGGAGAGGGCGGGGGAGAGGGTCTACAGCGATCCACAGACAAGCTGAATGGCCATTCCTCCCTCTCCCTAACCGTCACCCCCCAGCGGGGAGGGGGCGACGTTGGTGAACAGTCGTTATGCTGTCGCGGGCCGGATAACGAAATCATGGAAACCACTCCATGACGATGCCAGTCCTCGCGCTCGCCGCCATCCTCCTCCTCTGGACGTCCGTCCTGCTCGCCTTTGCCCGCCCCCTCGCCGCCCGCTGGCGCGAACCCGTCTTCCGCCATCCCATCCTCATCATCGAAAGCGATGACTGGGGCGCAGGCCCCCTGACACAAGCCGAAGCACTGACTCGACTGGCCGACACCCTGCAACGCATCCGTGACTGCGGCGGCCGGCCCGCAGTGATGACCCTTGGCGTCATTCTGGAAGTGCCCGACGGCCCCCGCATCGCCGCCACCCACTGCACCGAATACCACCCGCTGCCCTTGTCCGATCCCCGCTTCGACACTATCCGCGCAGCCATGCAGGCCGGCATCGCCGCCAACGTCTTCGCCCCGCAGCTCCATGGCCGGTGCCACTACTGGCCACCCGCGCTGATGACCGCAGCACAGGGCAACCCCGCCGTGCGCGACTGGCTCACCGCCCCGGAGCCCGCTTCCACCGAAGACCTGCCGTCGCCACTGCAAAGCCGCTGGGTCGATGCGTCCAGCTTGCCGTCTCAAGCGCTGTCGCCGGATGCAATCCAGCAAGCCGTCGCCAACGAGGTTGCCGACTACCAGGCCCTGTTCGGCAGGGCACCTCAGGTGGCCGTCGCCACCACCTTCGTCTGGAACGACACGGTCGAGGCCGCCTGGGCCCAGGCTGGCGTCGAAGCCATCATCACCCCGGGCCGCCGCCCCACCTGCCGCGATGCCGCCGGCCAACCCGGTGGCGTGGATACCACGATGCTGACAGGTGAGCATTCAATCGCCGGACAAACCTATCTGGTGCGCGATGTCTATTTCGAGCCGGCGCTCGGCCATGCGCCGCATCGCTTGGTCGACGGTTTTCGGGCACGCACCCGGCAGGGGCGCCCCTGCCTGGTGGAAACTCATCGCTTCAATTTTTTGCAGGCGCCGGACGCCAGCTTAGCTGACCTCGAAAACGGCCTGCGCGAAGCCCTCGCACGCTACCCCGATCTACGCTTTGCCGCGCCGATCGAACTCGCGCGCGCGATCCGGAACAATGATCCAGCCTGGATCGAAACCCGGATCAAGCTGCGGCTTACCGCCTGGCGTGCGCGCCTGGACGAAATCCCGCGCTTTCGCCGCCTGTCGCAGTTAAGCGGTCTTACCCTGCCGCTGGCCTTGCTGGGGGGGAATGCATGAACCCGCGCTTCTCCGTCGTCATACCCGCCTACAATTCCGCCGCCACGCTGGCGCGCGCCATCGAATCGGTGCGTGCGCAAAGCTGGCCCGCACACGAAACCATCGTCGTCGATGACGGCTCGACCGATGCCACCGCCGCAGTCGCGCGCCAGTTCGATGCCGTGCGGCTGATCCAGCAGCCCAACAGCGGCGTCTCGGTAGCCCGCAACGCGGGCGCTGCCGCCGCCACCGGCGACTGGCTGGCGTTTCTCGATGCCGATGACTGGTATGCGCCCGACCGCATCAGACTGCATGCCGAGTGGATCGCCGAAGACGCGACGCTCGATTGCCTGACCGGCGATTACGAATACCGCGACGAAGCCGGCACCCTGCTCGGCACCTCGATGGCGCAGCACGAATCCGGCCGCATGATGCTGACCAAGGCCGCAGGCGCGGTACGGGTGGTGATCGAAACTCCCGCCGAGATTGCCGCCTTCGTCGCCGATCATTTCGGCGATACCCACACGCTGTCGGTGCCGCGTGCGCGATTCATGGAACTGGGGGGTTATCCCACGGGCTACAAGGTCTGCGAGGACGTTCACTTTCTAACCCGCCTGGTGGCGAACAGTCACCGCATCGGTGCGGTCTGCCAAAGCCTCGGCGTTTACGTCATCCACGGCGGCAGCGCCACCCGCCGCGACCCGGTGGCGGCCCAGCGCGAGAACGTGCGCACTCTGATCGACCTTTCCCGGCTGGCAGAAAACTTCCCCAGGCCGGTCAGGCAAGGCGTGGCGGCGCGGATGCAAAGCGCCCGCTACAACCTGGGCTGCGCATTGAGCAAGAGCGGCCAGCGAGTTGCGGCCGTCAATGCCGTGCTGCCCACGCTGCGCGAACGTCCCGGCTGGCAAAGCCTGCGTGTTGTGCTGTCGATGATCAAGGGGTGATGGGCCATGAACAAGCTGCGCTTCTGGGTTGCTTCGCGTCGCTCGCAACGAGCCGCATCCTGTCATCGCGAGGCCCAAAGGGCCGTGGCGACCCAGCTGGATCATTAAACCGATAACCATGAACCGCTTGCTTGTCCTCACCGAACTCTTCCTCCCCACCAAGGGCGGGACCGCCGTCTGGGCGGCCGAAGTCTACAAACGCCTCGGCGGCAAGGAAATCCACATCGTCACTGCGGATGTGCCGGGCGCAGCCGAAGTCGACGCGGCCCACCCCAACACCATCCACCGCCTCAACCTGAAGCGCGTCCCCTGGCTGCGCCCCGAATCTCTGGCGATGTATGCACGCTTCTTCTTCAAGTCACTGGCGCTGGCCCTCACCCACCGCTTCGACGCCATCCATGCCTTCCGCGCCCTGCCCGAAGGGCTGGTGGCGTGGGCCGTGGCGCGCCTCACCTTCCGACCGGTCGTCATCTATGCCCACGGCGAGGAACTCACCACCTGGGGCCATAGCGGAAAATACACGGCGATGCGATTCGCCCTGCGCCATGCCAACCGGGTCATCGCCAACAGCGAACACACCCGCGACACGCTGCTGGCCATGGGCGTTGATCCGGCACGCATCACCATCATCTACCCGGGCGTCGACGTGTCGGTCTTCCGCCCCGGTCTCGATACCACCGGCCTGCGTGAAAGCCTCGGCATCCGCCGTGATGAAAAACTGGTCTTCTCGGTCGGCCGCCTGTCGCGCCGCAAGGGCTTCGACCAGATGATCCGTGCAGTGGCGCAGTTGCGTGAGGAAGGTATACCGGTTCGCTATGTCATAGGTGGGATAGGCGAAGATGCCGATTACCTCGATAGCCTGATAGCGGAACATAATGTGCAGGACATCGTCCACCGTATAGGCGCGGTGAATGAAGCCGACCTGCCGCGCTGGTTGAACGCCTGCGATTTGTTTGCCATGCCCAATCGCGACATCAATGGTGACAACGAGGGCTTCGGGATGGTTTTCATCGAAGCAGCTGCCTGTGGCAAGCCCAGCCTCGCAGGCGATGCAGGTGGAACTGGATCTGCGGTGCTGCATGAGCAGACCGGGCTACGCGTTGATGGTGTTGAAACCAACAATGTGGTGAATGGCTTGCGGCAGTTGCTGACCGACTCAGGCCAGGCTTCTGCATGGGGCCGGGCAGGCCTGAACCGCGTACAGGAAAAGTTCGCATGGGAGAAGGTCGCCCAAGCGACCCATCAGACAATATTGGCGAGGGTTATCGAATGAACTGGAATCAACTAGGCTGGGGCATTGTCATGGGCATGCTCAGCGCGCATGCGAATGCCGTTGAACCGTGGGCGCCAACCGACTCGGAAATGGCCAGCCTGCCGCCTTACTGCATGGCCAGGTTCAAGTCGGGCCAGGACAGTCCGGAATACAAGATGTGGGAAGGCAAGCTGGGCAAGGACTTTTTGCATACCCA
>JBFZDU010000195.1:0-8496 GCA_041307205.1 Gammaproteobacteria bacterium
CCGCCGGCATCGTCATATAAAGATCAGAGGAGGGATTTTCCCGTGGAAGACGTCGTCATTCTCGCCGCGGCACGCACCGCCGTGGGCAAATTCGGTGGCTCCCTGGCCGGCATCGCAGCCCCTGAACTGGGCGCCATCGTGATCCGTGACCTGCTCCAGCGCACCGGCCTCAAACCGGAACAGATCGATGAGGTCATCCTCGGTCAGGTCTTGACCGGCGGCGCCGGCCAGAACCCGGCACGCCAGAGCGCGATCCGTGCCGGACTGCCGCAGGACGTGCCCGCCATGACCATCAACAAAGTCTGCGGCTCCGGCCTCAAGGCGGTGCACCTCGCCGCCCAGGCGATCAAGGCTGGCGACGCCGAGATCATCATCGCGGGCGGCCAGGAGAACATGAGCGCCGCGCCGCACGTGCTGCCCGGCTCGCGCGACGGCATGCGCATGGGCAACTGGCAGATGGTGGACACCATGGTGCACGACGGCCTGTGGTGTGCCTTCAACGATTTCCACATGGGCAACACGGCGGAAAACCTGGCCAAAAAATACGCGCTGACGCGCGCGGCGCAGGACGCCTTCGCCGCCGCCTCACAGCAGAAGACCGAGGCCGCCCAGAAGGCCGGCAAATTCCGCGACGAGATCGTCCCGGTAGAGATCCCGCAGCGCAAGGGTGACCCCCTGGTGTTCGCCGACGACGAATTCCCGCGCCACGGCACCACTGCCGAGGCGCTGGGCAAGCTGCGCCCCGCTTTCAGCAAAGACGGCACCGTGACCGCCGGCAACGCCTCGGGGATCAACGACGGTGCCGCCGCGGTGATTGTCTGCTCCGCCCGCAAGGCCAAGGAACTCGGCCTGACGCCGATGGCCACCATCCGCGGCTATGCCAGCGCCGGCGTCGACCCGGCCATCATGGGCATAGGTCCGGTCGAAGCAGTACGCAAGACCCTGGCCAAGGCCGGCTGGCAGGCCGAGGACCTGGAGCGCGTCGAGTCAAACGAGGCATTCGCCGCCCAGTCGATGTCGGTCAACCAGGAGCTGGGTTGGAGCACCGACATCATCAACGTCAACGGCGGCGCGATCGCCATCGGCCACCCGATCGGGGCCTCCGGCGCGCGCATCCTGGTGACCCTGTTGCACGAACTGGTGCACTCGGGCACCAGCAAGGGGCTCGCGACCCTGTGCATCGGCGGCGGCCAGGGCGTGGCGCTGGCGGTGGAACGCTGAGTCCGCTGAGCTTGCGCGGGGCGCGGCCCAACGGCCGCGCATCGCACCTGCAAGAAATTTTCTGACATTAGCTATCGGGAGTCCGAACAATGAAAGATCGCGTCGCACTGGTTACCGGGGGCATGGGAACCATCGGCACCGCCATCATCGAAGCGCTGCACGCCGGCGGCTGCAAGGCCGTTGCCACCTTCAAGTTCCCCGGCGATCCGACCGCGGACGAGTGGACGGCGGCCATGCGGGCCAAAGGCATCAAAGTCACAGTGGCGGAATGTGATGTCGCAGACTACGCGGCGACCAAGGCGGCCCTGGCCGAAGTGGAGGCCAAGTGCGGCCCGATCGACATCCTGGTCAACGGCGCCGGCATCACCCGTGACAACACCTTGCGCAAGATGACCCCGGACCAATGGTCGGCGGTCATCAAGGTCAACCTGGACTCGGTGTACAACTGCACCCAGCCGCTGATCGAGGGCATGACCGAGCGGGGCTGGGGTCGAGTGATCAACATCTCGTCGATCAACGGCCAGAAGGGCCAGTTCGGTCAGGCCAACTACTCTGCGGCCAAGGCCGGCATGCACGGCTTTACCAAAGCGGTCGCCCAGGAAGTGGCACGCAAGGGCGTGACCGTGAACACCATCTCGCCCGGCTACATCGACAGCCCCATGATCAATGCGGTGCCCGAAGAGATCCGTGACGGCATCCGCAAATCCATCCCGGTGCAGCGCTTCGGCAAACCGAGCGAGATCGCCCGCGCCGTGGCCTTCCTGGCCGACGATGAAGGCGGCTTCATCACCGGCACGGACCTTTCGATCAACGGCGGACAGTATATGTAAGCCCAGCGCGGCGGCGTGACCGCCGCGCTGCAGAATTCGCCACCCGGCGAACCAGTTCCCACGGGTCGCCCTCTCGCTCGCGGGAAACCCCGATTCAAGGGGCATGCCCTTCCGCCCCTGGATCCCTTGACGGCAAACGGCCGGCCCGTTTGCCGTTTTTTATCCCACTCGCAAATTGCCGTTCAAAGTGCTTGTTGATACAAGGTTTTTTGCTTTGCATCACAAGCTATCCCAATGAAAGCAAAAGAATATGATAAAAAATTCTCTCAGTGCAGCAAGAACCGTCGGGGTATGATCGTTGCCAGTTCGACAGATCGCACAGCGATACCGCGTCCGCCCTCCCCCGCCGGGCGAGGACCGCGGCGAGGGCAGCGGGCATGGTCGCCCGCAAAACAGAGGTGCAGCGACAGCACCCGCAGCCGGAGCGCAACCAGAGGGCTTGGATATGAGCGACATCAGGGTAATCAAGAAGTACCCCAACCGACGTCTGTACGACACCGCCATCAGCCAGTACGTGACCTTGGACGACATTCGCCGGCTGGTTGCCGAGGCCATGCCGTTTCAGGTCGTCGATGCCAAGACCAAGGCCGACATCACCCGTTCGATCCTGCTGCAGATCATCGTCGAGCAGGAAGAGCACGGCGAACCCATCCTCAGCACCGATTTCCTGTCGCGAGTGATCCGTTTCTACGGCGACGCCATGCAGGGCTTCATGGGCGACTACCTGGAAAAGAGCCTGGAGTCCTTCCTGGAGCAGCAGGAAGTCATTCGCAAGCAGTTCGCCTCGATCATGGAGAAGACGCCGTTCAGCGTCATGAACGAGATGACCGAGCGCAACCTCGACCTGTGGCGGACCATGCAGGAGAACTTCCTGAAGGCCTACGGCGTGGGCGTCAACCCCAAGAGCGGCAACAAACCGGCCGAGAAGACCAAGTAGCGGACCGCCGGGGCGGCGCGCCGTGCGGCACCATCCCGGCCGGCTTGCCGCCGTTCAGCGTTGTTTCCAGTTGCCCGAACCATCCTGGTACCAGTAACCGGGCAGCGCCTCCTCCAGCCAGACCCGGGCAAAGGTGCTGCGAACGTCGCCTTCCCACTCGGGGTGGCCGTTGGCGCGGGCGATCTCGCGATACAGGGCGGCGCGGTCGCCGTTCTCGTCGGCGACCAGCTTCTTCAGCGCATTGCGTTGGGCCAGGGGCACCGCACCCAGGTCGCGGATACTTACCGAACCCTTGCGATCGAAGCCGATGGCACCGCTGCGATAGTGCGGGGCCAACTTGGCCTGGCGCTGCTGCATGGCCGCGCGGATGGCGCTGATCGCCGGGGTGTTGATATTGATGTCGGCCTGCGCGGCCTGGGCCGCCGGCACCAGGCCTTCGAGCAACCGGCCGACCAAGCGGATCGCTACCCCTGGCCGCTGCACTGCGGACTGCTTGTCGTCCACCTTGGGCGCCGGCTCCTGGGGCGGCGCACCCTCCTCGCCCTGGAGCACATCGCGCACGATGATGCGGGCGGCCTCTTCGGCAGCGGCAGCCGGGAAGTAGATGTTGATCGTGACGCAGGCGGCCAGCGCCAGGAGCATCGCGGGGTAAGCGAGGAGTTTCTTGAGCATGGCGGCCCCCTGTTGATTTCGGCTAGCGGATTTGCGCCCCTTCGACCTGGATGCGCCGCAGGCGTTCCACCAGGTCCTTCCAGGCGACGCGGCGATTGCGGCCAATCACATCGATACGCGGCAGGCCGGCGCCCTGCACAAGGTAATAACCTCCGTCCGGGCGCGCAATGCCATCGAGCAGCGCCGCGTTACCGTCCAGCGCGACCTTGAGTTCGATGCGGCTGTAACTGAAGTCATCGAACAAACGCAGCACAGTCCCGGAGAGGCCGGCCGGCAAGCCGCTGCCCAGTTCGGTCAGGTTCTCGACCGCGCGCTGGCTGATGCGACGGCGCGAGCGGTCTTGCGGCGGGGTGAACAGGTGCAGACGGAAGCGGTTGGGTTGCCAGGCGATCAGTTGCAGGTCGTGCAGCCTGCCGTCCAAGCGGCCCTCGATGCGGCCGAACGAGAAGGCCCCGGTCAGCGCGGCCAGATCCAAGCCGCGCAGCTCTGCTGCCCCCTCCACGACCGGGACTGCACCCAACGGGTCGCTCACCTGCAGGCCGTTCACCTCGACACGGCCGCCGAACACGTTCAGCTGCAGCCCGCCCCCGGCACTGAACAGGCGCTCGGCATAGCGCACGTCCGGCAGGTCCCCGCTCAGGGTGCCGCTGAAGGCTGGCCAGTCCAGGTCGCGGGTGAGCGCCTCCAGGGACAGACCCTCCACTGCTGCCGCGGCGCGCCACTGCAGCCCCGGACTGGTCAGTCCCGACACTTCGAGGCGGTCGAGGCGAACCTGCCCGGCCAGCGTCGGTACCACCAGCGGTTCGAGCAGACGCAGGCCGTCGCCGGCCGCCTGCGCCGCCAGGCCGAACCCGGCGGTCTCGATGCGGTACAGGCGGGCCCGGTCGACGCGCAGCTGCGACGGGCGGGCCGCCGCCGGATCGCGGCTCCAGGACAGCTCGCCGGCAATGCCGGCAAAGCCGAACCGGCCCTTGCGGTCCGCCAGGTCCAGCGCCGGCAACTGCAGTTGCAGGGCCTGCAGCCCGGCGCGGTCCGCCTCGGCGTTCAAATGCCCGCTGCCCTGGATTTCCAGGTCGTCGCCCGGCGTGCCGATGAGGAACGGTTGCACCAGGCTGTCGTACAGACGCCCGAGGTCGGTGGCCTGGGCCGTGACCGCGAACCGGGACAGAGAGAACGGGAGCAGCCCGAGGCTGGCCGTACCCTCGGCATCGAGCACCCCGGCTTGGCGCGCGCTCCAGGCATCCAACGCGAGCGTGGCGTTCGCCGGGCGCCAACTGCCCCGCAGTTGCAGCGCCAGTGGAGCGCCCTGCACCTCCAGAAACAGCGGTTCCGCGTAGAGCTGGCCAGCCCGCCAGTCGAGCGTTGCCCGACCCTGCCAGGCAGCACCGGCCACGCGGGCCTGCAGCATCGCCTTGAGGACCAGGCCTTCGGCCGCCTGCAAGCCATCGGGCGAGGCGAAGCCGACTTGGTCCAACGCCAGGTCGGCACTGAGCTCCTGCGGCGCCACCCCCTGCCCGGCCAAGCCAAGGTCCAGCCGCAGGTGTCCGGCCAGTTGCCAATCGCGGGGCAACCGCAGCGCCGGGATGGTCCGGGCCAGCGCCGCCGGTTGCAGCCGCTCGGCGGCCAGGGACAACTGCCAGCCGCCGGCGCCGCCCTGCGCGGTGAGCTGCGCCGTTCCTTGCGCCAGGCGCAATCCGGTCAGGCTCAGCCGCCAGTCGTCCGGGGCGCGGAAACTGCCGCTCCAGCTCAGTTGCTGGGGACCGACCGGCGAGTCGCCAAGCTGCGCTTCGCCCTGGGCGCAGGTCCAGCCGGTGGCGTCACGGCGCAGTTGCGGGCACTGCAGCACCAGCGCCGACAGCGTACCGGCCGCGGCCGGCAGCTGTGCCTGGCCAATCTCGATCCGGGCGGAACCCGACGCCGCATCGTCCAGGGCCAGGTGCAGCACCAAGGCCTGCGCCGCCCAACCCGCACCCGCCAGGTCGCCCAGACTCAGCTCGAAGGACGCCGCGGCCCTTACCGCCGCGCTCGACAGCGGCAGGGCCAATGCCAGGATCAGGCTCGACTTGAACACTCGGACGCGGCGCATGCCGCCATCCTCAGGCAGCGCCCCGCCGTGGTAAAGACGCAGGACGCCATTCGCCCCGCCCGTCAATACATGTGTTGGCCGCCGTTCACGGACAAGGTGGAACCGGTGATGAAATCGGCCTCGTCCGCAACCAGGAACAGCACGGTGCGGGCGATGTCCTCGGGCTTGCCCAGGCGACCGACCGGGATGCGCGCGATGATCTTCTTCAACACGTCCTCAGGCACCGCCCGCACCATCTCGGTATCGACATAACCGGGCGCCACCGCATTGACCGTAATCCCCCTGGCCGCGCCCTCCAGGGCCAGCGCCTTGGTGAAGCCGTGAATGCCGGACTTGGCGGCCGCGTAGTTCACCTGGCCATACTGCCCGGCCTGGCCGTTGATCGAACCGATGTTGACGATGCGACCGAAGCCGCGCTCGCGCATGCCCTCGATGACGCAACGGGCGGTATTGAAGCAGGAAGTCAGGTTGGTCTGGATGACAGCCTGCCACTGTTCCGGGGTCATCTTGTGGATGGTGCCGTCACGGGTGATGCCGGCGTTGTTCACCAGCACCTCGACCGGCCCCACCTCCGACTCGATCCGATCGATCCCGGCCCTGACCGCGGCGAAGTCGCTGACGTCGAAACGGTAGGCCGGAATCCCGGTACGGGCGGTGAAGGCCGCCGCCGCGGCGTCATTGCCGCCGTAATTCGCCACCACCCGGAAACCCGCGTCGCGCAGCGCGGTACAGATCGCCTCGCCGATGCCGCGGCTGCCCCCGGTAACCAGTGCCACTCGTGCCATAGCCGTCTCTCCTCGGGTGCGCGTCGAAATCAGGGCCAGCTTCAAAGTGTAGACCGGCAGCCGAACGCCGTAGGCCAGGGGCCGCGGCAGATCCCGGCCGGCAATCTGGCGCAGCACGGTCGCTCCCGGTCCGCGTGCCGACACCCACGCCCCCGCAGCTGCTAATAATGCGGCGGCGGCGCCTCCTGATCCGACGCGGCCACCAGGGGCGGCGCGAACTGCCGGACCAGCACCAGCAAGCGCTGCACCTCGGCACGCAGGGCCAGCAGCTCCCGCTGCTGGCCGGTCAGGGTCCGGCCCAACTCGTCGATGACCTGCTCCTGAAAGGTCAGGCGCGTCTGCAGGTCGATCAGGGCCGCCTCATCAGTCATCAGTCCACCCAGCAGCGGGCATTGCGGAACAACCGCATCCAGGGACCGTCTTCGCCCCAATCATCGGGGTGCCAGGAGTTCTGCACCGCACGCACCACCCGCTCGGGGTGCGGCATCAGGATGGTGACGCGCCCGTCCAGGCTGGTGAGGCCGGCAATGCCATCGGACGAGCCGTTGGGGTTGGCCGGATAGCGCTCGGCGACCACGCCACTGTTCTCGATGTAGCGGGCCGCCACCACCGCTTGCGCGGCGATGCGCTGGGCGGCGTCGCGAAACGCCGCCCGGCCCTCGCCATGCGCGACCGCGATCGGCATGCAGCTGCCGGCCATACCGGCCAGCAGCACGGACGGCGATTCGGCCACCTCCAGCATCGCGACCCGCGCCTCGAACTGTTCGGAACGGTTGCGCACGAAGCGCGGCCAGTGGGCGGCACCTGGGATCAGTTCGTGCAGGTTGGACAACATCTGGCAGCCGTTGCACACCCCGAGCGTGAAGGTGTCGGTGCGGGCGAAATACTCCTGGAACTGCGCCCGCGCCCGCGGGTTGAGCAGGATGGACTTGGCCCAGCCCTCGCCCGCGCCGAGCACGTCGCCATAGCTGAACCCGCCGCAGGCCGCGAGCCCCTGGAAACCATCCAGGGCAATGCGGCCGCTGAGGATATCGGACATGTGGACGTCGACACACTCGAAGCCTGCGGCATGGAAGGCGGCGGCCATCTCCACCTGGCCGTTGACGCCCTGTTCGCGCAACACCGCGACGCGCGGCCGGGACAGTTCGAGATAGGGGGCGGCAATGTCCTCGTCGGGATCGAAGCTCAAATCGACGAACAGGCCGGGGTCGTCTTCGGCGATCCGTGCAAACTCCTCGCGCACGCAGGCCGGGTTGTCGCGCAGCGCCTGCAGCGCGGCGCTGGTCTCGCTCCAGGCCTGCTGAAACTCGACCCGGCTGCCGGCGAACAGCGTGCGCTCGCCGTGGCGAAACATCAGCATGCCGTCCTCGCGGGTCGAACCGATCACATGGCTGTGCCGACCCAGGGCGGCACCTTCGAGCAGGTTCAGCACGTCGTCGGTATCGGTGTGCCGTACCTGCAGCACCATCCCCAACTCTTCACTGAAGAGTATGCCCAGATCGTCTTCACCCACGGCGGCGAGGTTGATCTCCAGACCGGTGCGGCCGGCGAAGGCCATCTCGCACAGGGTGACGAACAGGCCGCCGTCCGAACGATCGTGATAGGCCAGCAGCAGGCGGTCGCGGGCGAGTTCCTGCACCAGGGTAAAACAGCGCTTGAGCATTGCCGGATCGTCGAGGTCAGGCCCGCGGTGGCCGACCTGCCCGTATACCTGTGCCAACGCCGAGGCGCCGAGCCGGTTGGCACCCTTGCCCAGGTCGATCAGGATCAGGTCGGTGTCGCCCAGATCGGTGCGCAGCTGCGGCGTGAGGGTGCCACGCACGTCGTTGACCGGGGCAAAGGCGGAGATGATCAGCGACAGCGGCGCCGTCATCTCGCGCGGCGCACCCTGGTGGTCCCAGACCGTCTTCATGGACATCGAGTCCTTGCCGACCGGGATGGCGATGCCCAGTTGCGGGCACAGCT
>JBFZDU010000196.1:0-4237 GCA_041307205.1 Gammaproteobacteria bacterium
GGCGAGCCAGCCCGGCGCGCCCCGGTCAGGTCGGTAAACGACACATATACTCTCCCCTGCTCAAAAGTAAATACCAAGAAAAATCAGCCATCGACGAGGCGAACAGGACACGCCCACTGACTAGGTTATTGCCGCCACTGCAGAACCATAAATCCACAGTCAATTCTCTCGACCAGTTCACAAAATTATGCTGATCGCCCACCGCCCCGGATTTCGATGACAAACGCTTTGTCACGCCCAATTGCGGGCGGCGCAAGTGACGAAAATCAATGCCCGAACAAATAGTTGGCGTAGATTAGTTCGCAAGGCCAAAAGGCCGTCACTCACGACCAAGGGCCGAGCTGATCGAATTCGGTGTGAAAAAACCGAGGAGCTGCTCGCAAGAGCACCGGGGCGGGAACCAGGACAAGGAGCAGTCCGACCCTACCCCACCTGTTAAGAGGGAGAGATAAATCATGAAACACGCTACATCCCAAAATAGCGGCAGTATTCGGCGTTCGAACTTCAAGCGCTCGGCCATCAATCTGGCCGTAGTCGCGGCGTTAATCGCAGGCGGGGCGCAAGCAGCGACCCAGACCTACTCGAGTTCGACCACGTTCAGCATGAACAACCTGATCGGCGACTATGACGGCACCATGCTCGGGTGGATCGGCAACGGCCGAGACCCGGCCATCGTCTGCGGCGCCGCAGCGCTCTACCCGGGAAGCCCGCCCTGCCCCGTGGATGAGATCGAGCCCGGCCTGCTGCACCCGCAGCCCATCCCGGGAACCGAGGCGCAACTGCTGTATCCGATCGACAGCGCCTTCGGCTTCAACGTGGTGCCCTTCGCCGAGGCCTTTGACAAGGAACGCGGCGACGGCCTGTGGACCGAAGGCTGGGTCGGCAACATTTATGGCGAGGCGGGCGAGGTCATTGGCCTCGAGTTCTCCGACGCCGAGACCGACACCTTCGTGGTACCGGCCGGACTGGGCACCTGGTGCACCGGCTTGGGCGGCGCCTCGGTCAAGTGCTCGACCGAGCACTACGCGGTGATGGAACACGTGCTGACCTGCCACGAGACCATCCCCTATTACTATGCTGATCCGGTCGACGGCACCCAGCTGCAGATCGTCGACCCGCGAGACGGCGTGACCGTGCTGGTCGACTGCGCCGACACCGGGCTCGACAACAACATGCTGGTGCTCAACGACAGCAACCTGGGCGTCAACGACAAGATGACGGCCATTGCGGCCACCCTGAAAGACGGGACCGTGGTACCTGCGATCGACTGGGTGGCCGCCGGTGCCGACCCGGATGCGGTACTGACCTTCATGGAACCGAACGAGTCGACCATCCTTGACGACATCGCCTTCGGCGACGACTACTCGATCACCGCCAAGGACGACGGCAAGGCCCTGTATCGCTGGGGCAACCTGATCAAGCGCCCGAACGACATCCGGGTATTCGCACGCATGGCCGTGCCGTGGCAGTGGCAGAGCGTGGCGGCCCAAGCCGCAAATGCCAAGAAGGGCTACCGGGTCACCAAGGCGCACCTGATCATCAACCACAAGGTGACCAACAACCCGAACGACCAGCTCCGGCCGGAAGACATGGAGAACGAAGGCGCGATCGGGCGGCTGCCCGGCTACAGCAGCGTCGGCAACGACCGGCTGTCCGACGTCGACTGCTATCAGGGTGACGGCCTGTTCATTCCGACCGGCACGGTCCTGCTGAACGGCGACTTCGCGCTGCCCGACACCGTGGTCCCGGTTACCGACTGGGACGGCAACCCCTACGGCTGGTCCGAGGACCTGACCGTCGGCTTCACTAACGGCTGGTACACCACGGTCGACCGCGAGCCCTTCGAGTGGTCCTACGACACCGACGGCAACGGCTCGGCGGACGTCAGCTTCCGCACACCCCAGGATCCGGCACCCGGCGTGCTCCTGTCCGGGCCGCGGTGGCGCCTGACGCCCAACAAGTTCGGCCAGGACATCCCCGGACTGGAAATCCCGAACGTCGAATGCGTACCGCCGCCCTATCAGAAGGACCTGATCAAGTATGACGTCGGCGCACCGGTGCAGACCATCATCGACCTGCTGGACTGGGATGCGGACGACGAACGCAGCATCGACGGCGAATCGCCGCTGGTGTGGAGCCGCGGCTGGACCACCAATGGCTGGTTCAACGAAGGAACCGTGACGGACTGGTCGGTCACGATCGTGAACCCGGCGATCAAAGGCGTGACGGTCAACGGCTCGCCGATCACCCAGGGCTTCGACCTCTCGATGTACGTCAAGGGCGACCGCAAGCCCACTGCCGTCTACAATGCGATCCTGGAAATCGAGTGGGATGACAGCGTCATTTGGACGCCGTAATACGGACCGGCGAAACGCCACGGTCTGAACCTTTAGAGGGAGCGCCAGCTCCCTCTTTTTTGAGGAGGCAGCATGCGGTCGCAACATGGATTCAATCATCGGCGGGGCCCCGGTGCGCTGCGGCCCGCGTGCCTGGTCCTGGGGTTGGTGGCGGGAACTGCGAGCGGTATGGCGATCGCCGCCGACGCACCCGCCGGCGTGCGGCCCCCTGCGACTGCGCCAGGCGTCACCACAATGCACCCGGCCCAGCCCTGGCCGATCCAGCGCCTTCGGCCGGAACCGTCTCGGACTGGCGACCCCACCGGCGAATCGCAGTTGATGCGGGCCGCCATGCAGGGCAATCTGGCGGCCCTCGAGGCAGAACTGGCCGCGGGCGCGGACATCAACCTGCAGGATGCCCGTGGCCGCACGGCACTGGTCTACGCCATTGCCAACGGCCACATCGAAGCCGTGAAACTGCTGTTGAAGCAGGGCGCGGCCATCGAGCTGGCTGACACCGACGGCGCCACGCCCCTGATGCAAGCGATTCCCGGCGGGCACCTGGCGATCATGAATCTGCTGATCGAGCAGGGGGCCAATATCCATGCCCGCACGCTCGGCAGCAAGATGCCCCCGCTGATCCTGGCGGCCTGGCACGGGAAGCTGGAACTGGTCAGTTCCCTGCTGGACCACGGGGCGGCCATCAACACGACCCTGCCCGGCGGGGTGACCGCCCTGACCACCGCGATCGACCGCCGCCAGCCGGCGGTCGCGCGGCTGCTGCTGGCGCGCGGCGCCGAGGTGAAGACCGAGACCCGCACCGGCATGTCGCCGCTCGATTATGCCGCGTCCGCCAACGACGCCGAGTTGGTGAAGGCGATCCTGCAGCGCGGCGCCCCGGTCGACCGGTCGGACCGGATGGGCCTGACGGCCCTGATGCGCGGCAGCATGCGCAATGCCGATGCCGCGCTCAGCGCCCTGCTGGACGCCGGCGCAAACCCCAATGCCCGCAACAAAAAAGGCAGCACCGTCCTGATGCTGGCCGCCATGAACAACGCCACCAAGGCCGCGCCGATCCTGTTGCAGCGGGGCGCCGAAATCAACGCAACGGACACCCGCACCGGCGCCACCGCCCTGGTCTGGGCAGCGGGCATGAACCGGTCGGAAGTGGCCCGGATGCTGCTCGAACTGGGTGCCGATCCGAATCTTGCCGACCAGGCCGGACGGACCCCCCTGATGCTCGCCGCATCCAACGGCAACGAAGCCCTGGTGCGCCAACTGCTCGAAGCCAAGGCCGACCCGTCCGCCAGGGACCAACGGGGCAGGACGGCACGGGACTGGGCGATCGCGAACGACAAGAAAACGGTTCTGCCGCTGCTGGGGGCGCCGCAGACCGAAGCCTGAGTTCGCCCGCCGGGCCTGCGGCCCTGGTCATGGGACGGCGCGCAAGCGGGGCCATTGCTTGGGTCATTCGACAGCAATGCCAGCGAAACACTGATTTACTCGTCATGCCCGGGCAAGCGGGCGTCCGGCTCTCCCTCTGGCAGCGGCCTCGTATGCGCGACAGGTCGGGCTGCCGCATGCAGTAAGATTGGAATTCTCTTGATCGGCTATGCGGTGCAGATCGATGCGGCCAGCTGCAAACAACAAGTCTTCCGGAGGACTCACCCGGCGCCGTGGCGAGGCCGACTAGGCATGCAGGCGCGCGACCGGATCATGGCGTACCGAGGGCAGTTGCTGCTGGGCCTGCTCTGGTCTATCAAGCCGCTTGCCGCCTCCGCCGGCCTGCGCTCGGTTTATCTGGCCTGGTTGGCCCGCCTGGTCAAGACGACGGGCTTGTTCGACCGGGCCTATTATCTCGAGCACCATGGCGACGTCGCCCAGTCGCACATGCGGCCCCG
>JBFZDU010000197.1:0-8326 GCA_041307205.1 Gammaproteobacteria bacterium
CGGCGACGGGCGCGGGGATCTCCATGGTCGCCTTGTCGCTTTCCAGCGTGGCGATCGAGTCCTCCGCGGCGATGCGGTCGCCCGGCTTGACCAGCAACTCGATGACTTCGACGTCGTGAAAATCGCCGATGTCCGGCAGGAACACTTCGGTTGTCTTGCCCACTGTTTCGCTCCTCGTGGGGCGCCGGTCGGGATCACCGTGACCGCGCCCGCGACTGTCGCTGCCGTCAGACGGTGACCGGGTTGGGTTTGTCCGGGTCGATACGGTAGGCCTTGAGCGCCTGCGCCACGACAGCCGGCTCGAGTTCGCCATCGTCGGCCAGCGCTTTGAGCGCCGCCACCGCCACGTAGTAACGGTTGACCTCGAAGAACTTGCGCAGCTGCGCCCGCATGTCGGAGCGTCCGAAGCCCTCGGTCCCCAGGGTCACATAGCGCCGTGCGCCCAGGTAGGGTCGGATTTGTTCGGGGAAAGACCGGATATAGTCGGTCGCTGCCACTACCGGCCCTTTGCGGTCGCCGAGCTGTTGCGCCACATAACTGGCGCGCGGCTGCTCCGCCAGTGGATGCAGCAGGTTCCAGCGCGCCGTGTCCTGTCCGTCCCGGCCCAGCTCCGTGAAGCTGGTCACGCTCCACACGTCTGCGGCCACGTTCCATTCGTCTTCGAGCAGGTGGGCGGCCGCCACCACCTCGCGCAGGATGGCGCCCGAGCCCAGCAGCTGTACCCGCTTCTTCTTGCGTGAACCCTGGCGCAACAGATACATGCCGCGCACTATGCCGTCTTCCACGCCCTCGGGCATGGCTGGATGGGCATAGTTCTCGTTCATTGCGGTCACGTAATAGAAGACGTTCTCGCCCTCCACGTACATGCGCCGCATGCCCTCGCGCAAGATCACCACCAGCTCGTAGGCGAAGGTCGGATCGTAGCTGCGGCAGTTGGGGATGAAGCCCGCCTGCAGATGACTGTGACCGTCCTGGTGCTGCAGGCCCTCGCCGGCGAGGGTGGTACGGCCGGCGGTGCCCCCGATCAGGAAACCGCGCGCGCGCATGTCGCCGGCGGCCCAGGCCAGGTCGCCGATGCGCTGGAAGCCGAACATCGAGTAGTAGATGTAGAAGGGGATCATGGTGATCCCGTGATTCGCGTACGAGGTGGCGGCCGCGATCCAAGACGACATGGCGCCGGCCTCGTTGATGCCCTCTTGCAGGATCTGACCCTGCTTGTCCTCGCGGTAGTACATCACCTGGTCTGAGTCGACCGGCGTATACAGCTGGCCTTGGTGCGAGTAGATGCCGAGCTGGCGGAACATGCCCTCCATGCCGAAGGTCCGCGCCTCGTCGGGCACGATCGGCACCACGTACTTACCTACCTGCTTGTCGCGGATCAGCGTGGTGAGAAAGCGCACGAAGACCATGGTCGTGGACATTTCGCGCTCGCCGCTACCTTCCAGCAACGCCTTGAAGCTCTCCAGGGCCGGAACCTGCAGCGGCTCGGCGGCACTGCGACGGGCCGGGAGGTAACCGCCCAGCGCCTCGCGGCGGGCATGCAGGTACTTCATCTCGGGGCTATCCACCGCCGGTTTGTAGAATGGGGCAGAGGCGATCTGATCGTCCGGGATGGGGATGTTGAACCGGTCACGGAAGGCCCTGAGTGCCTCTTCACCCATTTTTTTCTGCGAATGGGTGATGTTCTGCCCCTCGCCGGCTATACCCATGCCATAGCCCTTGACCGTCTTGGCCAGGATCACGGTCGGCTGACCCTTGTGGTTCGCCGCTTCGTAGTAAGCCGCATACACCTTGATCGGGTCGTGGCCGCCGCGATTCAGGCGCCAGATGTCCTCGTCGGTCATGTTCGCCACCATCGCGGCCAGTGCCGGATAGCGGCCAAAGAAATGCTCGCGGGTGTAGGCGCCGCCGTGCGCCTTGTAGGCCTGGTAGTCGCCGTCCACGCACTCCTCCATCCGCTGCTGCAACAGGCCGTCGGTGTCGCGCGCCAGCAGCGGATCCCAGTAGCCGCCCCAAATCACCTTGATCACGTTCCAGCCGGCGCCGCGGAACACGGCCTCCAGTTCCTGAATGATCTTGCCGTTGCCGCGCACCGGACCGTCGAGACGCTGCAGGTTGCAGTTGATCACGAACACCAGGTTGTCCAGGCGCTCGCGGGCCGCCAGCGATATCGCGCCCAACGACTCCGGCTCGTCCATCTCGCCATCGCCCATGAAGGCCCAGACCTTGCGGTTGTCCGTGTTGCCGACGCCGCGGTCGTGCAGGTAGCGCATGAAGCGCGCCTGGTAGATCGCCATGATCGGCCCCAGCCCCATGGACACCGTCGGGAACTGCCAGAAATTGGGCATGAGCCAGGGGTGCGGGTAGGACGACAAGCCGTCGCCGTCGACCTCCTGGCGGAAATGGCTGAGTTGCTCCTCGCTGATCCGGCCCTCCAGGAAGGCACGGGCGTAGATGCCCGGCGCCGAATGCCCCTGGAAAAACACCAGATCACCCTCGCGGTCCTTGCTGCTGCCGCGGAAGAAGTGATTGAAGGCCACGTCGTATAGGGTCGCGCTGGAGGCGAAGCTCGAAATGTGCCCGCCCAGTTCGGTCGACAAGCGGTTCGCCTGCACCACCATGGCCATCGCGTTCCAGCGCACGAAGGAGCGGATACGCCGTTCCATCGCCTGGTCGCCGGGGAAGCGCGGCTGCTTGGTCAGCGGGATGGTGTTGACGTAAGCGGTGTTCGCCGAATACGGCAAATGGGCCCCGGAGCGCCGGGCCTTTTCGACCAGGCGTTCGAGTATAAAGTGTGCCCGGTCCACGCCCTCGTGTTCGAAAACGCTGTCCAGGGCATCAAGCCATTCCTGGGTTTCCTGGGGATCGATGTCGGGTCTGGCGGCCATGCGTCTGCCTCGGTGGCGATTACATCGTTGGGCTGGCGGGCGCGCATCCCGACGCCAACAGCACGCCAAGTGGGCCACCCGCACACCCTGGAAATTCAAGCAGAAACCCGCCATCGCTGCCAGCAGAAAGTACGATTATTTATTTATCAAATATTTAACTGTTTTAATAAGTTGTATATCCGTCTGATTATGTTGAAACCACAGCATTCCACCGGATGTCAGGCATGGCACAAAATGCCGCATGGAGATTGCCGCAGCCCTGGCGCATCGGAATAAACCGGCCATACTGGGAAGAAATTGCACACCTGCCAACGCGCGTTACCGGGGCAAATTGATATTTCCCAAGGGGCCGCAATGCGGTAGGGAACCAGCAGCAAGACGGTTTGATTGATGCGCGTACTGATTGCAGACCAAGATGCGGCACAACGCCACTGCCTGACCCGCTGTTTCGAGGAGTGCGGCTGGCAGGTGGCGGATACGCCTACCTGGAGTGACGGCGAGCGGGCGTACCGCGACCAGCGGCCCAACCTGGTATTGCTGCACCTCGCCGCCGCGGGCGAAGGCGGTTACGCCGCAATCCGCCAACTGCGGCACGCCGATCGGCACCTGGCCATCATCGCTTACGGCGCAGGCGCGGGGAGCGGCAGCGCCATCGCCAGCCTGTCAGCCGGCGCCGACGACTACCTGCCGACGCCATTCGATCTGGAGGAATTGAAGGCGCGCGCCCTCGCCGTCCTGCGGCGTAGTCACCAACTCGCACCCACCCAACCGATTTGTATCGGGCCCCTCGAGATAGACGACCGCACCAAGCAGGTCAAGGTCGACGGCGTCGAGGTCAATCTGTCGCCGAAGGAATATCAATTACTGCGGCTGTGCGCCGAGGAGCCGGGGCGGGTCTTTTCCCGCAAGGAAATCCTGCAATGCCTGTGGCCAGAGCGCGCCCATGACGGAAACGACATCAAGCAGTATGTGCACCTGCTGCGCAGCAAGCTCGCCAACTCCCCGGCCGGGAGTGAATTGATCGAGAACGTCAAGGGGTTCGGTTACCGCCTGGCAGTCCCAGCCACCAACTGAAAAGGCACGGACCCCATGAGGGTCCGTGCCTTGGGCGCCGACTGCAGCGGCGTGACGGCCCGCGTTCAGATCTCTTTGCTGCTCAGGTTCAGTTCGGCGCGGCGGCTGTCCATTTCTTTCTTAACTTCGGCCCGACGGGCCTCGATCTCTTTCATGCGTTCGGCACGACGGGCATCCATTTCCTTCACCACCTCGTCCCGCGACTTGATGCCTTCGTACGCTGGCGCGGCGAAGGCCACCGGGCGCACCAGCGGCGACTCGGGCTGACTGGCGGCAAATTGTTCGGCTGCCTGGCGCTGGGCCGCTACGGCATTCTGGTACGCGGCCGCCTGCTGGGCCGCGAACTGCTCGGCGGCCTGGCGCTGGGCCTCGATCGCCTTCGCATACTGCTCAGCGGCCGCCTTTTGTTGCTCCGCCGCCGCCTTCTGTTGCTCTTCAGTCAACCCATAGGGGGCAGCCACGCCGGCCGGCACGCCGTAGTAAGGCACGCCCCAGTACGGGTAGTCGTATCCATAACCATAACCATGCAGACGGCTGCTACCACGCGCCGAGAAACTGATGTTGAAATCACCGAACATGTCGCCGAACCCGTCCCCCACACCGTTCCACGGACCACCCCACCATGCGGTTGCAGAAGCGGAGCCGGCGACCAGGGCAGCGGCAGCGGCAATCTTGATCATCTTGTTCATTTCACACCCCAAAATTTCTTGAATTTGAAAGAGAAAAATCTTAAGCGGGCAACCTGATCCAGCCCGGCGCAAGCACCTCCATGTGCCTTGCCATCCGTGGTTCAGTGCGCCCGGCTGTTACTTGCTTTCAGCAGCAGGCGCCTGGGGAGCGACCGGCGCGTAACCGTAGGGGGCGCCGTAGCCATAGGGCGCGCCATAACCGTAGGGAGCACCATAACCGTAGGGGCCGTAGCCGCCGTAGTAGGGGTAGCCGTAGCCGTAGCCGTAACCACGGGTGTAGGCGTTGCCACGACCGCTCATGTTGAAGTTGAAATCGCCCCAACCGTCACCCAGGCCGTCACCCCAGCCACTCCAGGGACCACCGCCCCACCAAGCAGACGCGGTAGCAGAAACACCAATCAGTGCAGCGATGGCAGCAGCCTTAACGATGTTGTTCATGTCGAACTCTCCGAATTAACGTTTTGTGGTTGAACCCTGCAATGTGAAAGCGGTACAGCCTTACGCTCTCGGGGAATGAGTATTTCAGTATTTGCTTATTTAGTCAATTCCAGATTTTCTGAAACTCCTAAGCATCGTGATAGGCGAGCCCTGTCTTTGTGGGCGAATATCCCTGGCCGGAAATTGAAAAACCCCGCATCGAGCGGGGCCTGATGGCAAGCAGCGCCGGCAGCGTCAGTCAAAAAATTCTTCGGGCGGCGGGTTGCCGTCATGCACGTCACTCTGGCGCTTCTGCAAGTAAGCGTCGCGAACGAAAACGTAGGGATCCAGCGCCGCCTGGTCCAAGATCCGGCTGGCACTGAGCAGATCGGCCCGCCGGTCAATCAGCCTCAGCCCCCTGAGGCCCCAAGCGATGTCATCGTTCTCGATGTACGTGATGGGGTCCGTGTACCAGTCGACCACGAATCCGACCAGGTCACGTCCCGAACTCGGCCCGACGATCGGCAGCACGATATAAGGACCCGAACCCATGCCCCAAGCGCCCAGGGTCTGCCCGAAATCCTCGCCATATTTCGGCAGATTCATATTGCTCGCCACGTCCACGAACCCCAGTATGCCCACGGTCGAGTTGACCAGTACCCGTCCGACATCGCTCATGGCTCGATTCAGCTTGAACTGCAGCAGGTTGTTGGCGGCCGATCCGACGTCATCCAGATTGCTGAAGAAGTTGGTGACGGCACGATCCACCGGGGCAGGCGTAATGGCGACATAGCCGCGGGCAATTGGCTTGAGTATGGCCCGATCCAGACCATCGTTGAACCGGTACATGGCGCGGTTGAAGCTCTCGAAGGGATCGCGCGGATCGCGGTAGTCCGGATCGACCGTGGCGCAGCCGGACGACGCCAAGGCGGCCGCCGCCAACACCGACAGCAAGCCCTTGCGGGCCAAAAGCATGTCATTCATCCCGTTTCCTTAATTGTCTGGGCGGACGCACAGCGGCTCGGGGTGGCAACCTGGCCGGCAGCGGCGAGCATAGCGTCTCGCCCATGGCAGCGCCAAGCCGGGCGGCGCCACCGCAGCGCACCGTCACCGCACGGGCATTGCCGTCGACCCGCCGGCGGGCAATTTGTTGGCGCGGCCAGCTTGGCTCAATGCAGTACACGCCAGTCGCAGCCGTCACGCCGGAGCGCCGCCAATAATCCCGTTTCGCCCGTCAGGTGCAGCGCACCTACCGCAACCACCGCACCGCCTTCGGTCCATATGTGCCGCAGGCGCTCGGCCATGCGGACATTGCGCTCGCCCACCATGGCACCCGCGAACCAATCCACCAGGCGCCTGCCGAGGTCCTGTTGCTGGGCGTCCGCCAGGGCCCGCAACCCCGCCAGGTCGCCGGCCACATAGGCGTCGACCATGGCCCGGTACTGCTGCGGCACGCGCGGCAGGTTCTTGACCGCGTACCTCAGCAGTTCGACCTGCTCGGCCGCCGCCAGGGCGTCGAACACACGCAGTTGTTCGGCCACGGATTCCAATCCGACAATTTCCAGACCGGCCGCAACGGCAATTTCGTACAGGCGCAGATCCAGGAAACCGCCACGTGGACCGGCCGGTAGACTCAATTCCATGGCCAGGGCCCAGGGCTGCATCCGCTCCACCATCTCGGGCACCACGCCACGCTCGGACATGGCGGCCACTACCGCGGCGTGCAGCTCGGCATCGACCAAGTCGCGCAAACGCTGGCCGTGGGGCAGGACACCGGCCTGCGCGGCGGCCAACCGGGCCGGGCCATCCGGCACCAATTCGAGCACCAGCCGCCGCGCGTGCCGCAGCGGGTCACGCAGGGTATCGGCCACGGCCAGCACCTGGGGGTCGGCGCTATGCATGGTGCCCAGCAGGTAGTTGGGCGCCCGCGCCGGCAGCCGGCACTCGAACAACCTGCCCTGGGCGAACGCCGGTGCGCACGCCGGCAGGACGAATAACGCCACCAGCAGGAGCGCCGCTGCCCAGCGGTTAGCCTTAGCTATGCCCATCCAGTAAGCTCCAGCACCGTGGACACTCCAATCTACAACCCGGCCATCGCACGGCGATTTCGCGGCTTCCTGCCCGTCGTGGTCGATGTCGAGACCGGCGGCTTCGACGCGCGCAGCGACGCCCTGCTCGAAATGGCCGCGGTCATCCTGTGCATGGACGACCGCGGCACGCTACAGCTGGGCGAAACCCTGAGCCGACATATCCAACCGTTTCCCGGCGCCGTTCTCGACCCCAAGGCGCTGGCGTTCAATGGCATAGATCCCGACCACCCCTTTCGCGACGCGCAGCCGGAGGCCGTGGCGCTGCGCGAGATCTTCGGACCGATTCGCCATGCGGTGAAGGACAGCGGCTGCACCCGGGCCATCCTGGTCGGTCACAATGCGTTTTTCGATCTGGGATTCGTCAACGCGGCGGTCGCGCGCACCGGGATAAAGCGCAACCCCTTCCACCCCTTCAGCACCCTGGATACGGTCAGCCTGGCCGGCCTCGCCTACGGCCAGACGGTCCTGGCGCGGGCGGCGCGGGCCGCCGGCATCCCCTGGGACGGCGCCGAGGCACATTCGGCCATCTACGATGCGGTCAAGACCGCGGAGTTGTTCTGTACCATCGTTAACCGTTGGCGGCACCTCGATCCCGATCAGCCTTGGCTGCAGGGCGGGACGCTGGCCTGAATGCAAAAACGGGATCGGCCGACCCCGTTTTTGCATTGGCCTTGCCTGCCGGTCAACCAGACGTGGCGGCCGGCCACTTGTCGGCTACGTCCTTGACCATTTTCGCGAGATCGCCGTTGGCCTGCAGTTCCAGGGTGATATCGCAACCGCCCACCAGCTCGCCACCGACATAAACCTGTGGAAAGGTCGGCCAGTCCGCGAAGCGCGGCAGGTTCTGAAATATCTCGGGGTCGGCCAACACGTTCACATAGGCAAAGCGCTCGCCGCAGGACTTCAACGCCTCAACCGCGCGGGCCGAAAAGCCGCATTGCGGAAACTGCGGCGTCCCTTTCATGTAAATGATTACCGGGTTGCTCTCGACCTGCTCGCGTATCCGATCCAAAACGTCCATCGCAGTAACCTCTTTGCTGTTGCGCACCGCCATTACATGCGGCCGGCGGGGTCTGTTTCAAGCGCTCGGGGCAGTGTGTCGATTATCCGCCAGGCACAGCGCGCGAATAACCAGCGGCTGCGTCGGGATTAGCCGCAATCAGGCCGC
>JBFZDU010000198.1:0-3517 GCA_041307205.1 Gammaproteobacteria bacterium
GCCACACCGGCCGGCGCGATTGTTTCTACAACAAGGTGGAGGGCGAGCAGGTGGTGGTCGATCTCGAACCCCTGATCGATCCGGCGGAATTGTACGGGAAGGGGTAACGTGAAAGCCGCGCCGCAGCGTCTCGCCCTTTCCCGCCGGGAGAGGGTTGGGGTGAGGGAAGCACCACGGCGTTACGCGCGGGCTGGCCGGCAAGGCTTATTGTCACCCTGAACCACCAAGCTGACGCGAACCACCAGCATGCTCTCGGTCACCCCCATCCCGGCCTTCGACGACAATTACATCTGGCTGCTGCGCGGTGCCGGCACGGGCCTGTGCGCGGTGGTCGATCCCGGGGACGAGGATCCGGTCCTGGAACTGCTGCAGCGCCAGGGCTTGGCGTTGGGTGCCATCCTCATCACGCACAAGCATGGCGACCACACGGGCGGTATCCGCGGCCTCAAGGCGGCCTGGCCGGATGCCGTGGTATACGGGCCGGCGGCCGAGCCGATCCCCTTGCTGGAGCGCCCCTTGCGCGGCGGCGACGCGGTAACTGCGCCGGGTCTGGATACTTTGTTCGCCGTGTTGGAGGTGCCGGGCCATACCGAGGGGCATATCGCCTATCTCGGCGACGGCGCGCTGTTCTGCGGCGACACCCTGTTTGCCGGGGGTTGCGGGCGGGTGTTCAGCGGTACTTTCGAGCAGCTCAACGCCTCGCTGGAACGGCTAGCCGCGCTGCCGCCCGCAACCCGGGTGTACTGCGCCCACGAGTACACCCTGGCCAACATCGGTTTCGCCAAGTGGGTTGAACCCGACAACCCCGCCCTGCTGGCGCGGGAGCAGGCCGACCGGGCGGCACGGGCGCGCAACCTCCCGACCGTGCCCTCGACCATGGCCCAGGAACTGGCGACCAACCCCTTTCTGCGCACCGATCAGGCCGCCGTGATCGCCGCCGCCGCGCACTGGGCGGGCCGCCCGCTGCCGAGTCGGGCCGAGGTCTTCCGCGCCCTGCGCACCTGGAAGGACCAGGATTACGACTGACGACGATCACGCCCGGCCGTGGTCCCGCCCCGCATCTATGCCGATTATGGTGGCCTGCTATGACAAAGATCCTCATCAAAGATGCCCGCTTGGTCAACGAGGGGGCAGTAACGCAGGGCGACCTGCTGATTGCCGGCGGCCGCATCGACCGGGTCGGTGGCGAGATCCCGGCGCATGACTGCCAGGTCATAGACGCCGCCGGCCGGGTGCTGATGCCGGGCGTGATCGACGACCAGGTGCATTTCCGCGAGCCGGGTGCGACCCACAAGGGCGACATGGCCACCGAGTCGCGCGCGGCCTTGTCCGGGGGCATCACCAGCTGGATGGAGATGCCCAACACCAACCCGCAGACGGTGACCCTGGACGCCCTGGAAGCCAAGTTCGCGCTGGCCGCGGACCGCTGCTGGGGCAACTATGCCTTTTATCTTGGGGCGACCAACGACAACCTCGACCAGATCCGTCGCCTGGAGCCGAATCAGACCTGCGGCATCAAGGTGTTCATGGGGGCGTCGACCGGCAACATGCTGGTGGACGATCCCAAGACCCTGGACCTGTTGTTCCGCGACGCGCCGACCCTGCTTGCGGCGCACTGCGAGGACACGCCGACCATCAAGGCCAACGAGGCACGGTTCCGCGCCGAGTACGGCGACGCCATCCCGATCCGCTTTCACCCGGAGATCCGCAGCGTCGAGGCCTGCTACAAATCATCGTCGCTGGCGGTGGAACTGGCGGGCCGCCATGGTACGCGCCTGCACGTGCTGCACCTGACCAGTGCGCGCGAACTGGACCTGTTCGTCCCCGGGCCGCTGGCGGGCAAGCGCATCACCGGCGAGGTGTGCGTCCACCACCTGTTTTTCGACGCTGGCGACTACGCGGAGCGGGGCAGCTTCATCAAGTGCAACCCGGCCATCAAGTCGCGCGTCGACCGCGACGCCCTGCGCCGCGCCTTGGTCGAGGACCGGCTCGACGTGATCGCCACCGATCACGCGCCGCACACCCTGGCCGAGAAGTCGGAGCCCTCGTATTTCAAGACCCCGGCCGGACTGCCCCTGGTGCAGCATGCCCTGCCCATGGTGCTGGAACTGGTACACGCCGGGGTGTTCACGCTGACCCAGGCGGTCCACAAGCTGTGCCATGCCCCAGCGCTGTTGTTCGGCGTGGTCGGGCGCGGCTTTCTGCGCGAAGGCTATGCCGCCGACCTGGTGCTGCTGGACCTGGACGACCCCTACCAGGTCCGACGCGAGGACGTGCTGTACAAGTGCGGCTGGTCGCCGCTGGAGGGCGCCACCCTGCGCGCCCGTATCCGCCAGACCTTCGTCAACGGCGAGTTGAAATACGATGGCGGGCGGTTCCTCGGGGCACCAAACGGGCGCCGCCTGGAATTCGCCCGCTGAGCGCTGCGCCTTTACCGAGGGCGCCACCGCCACTCAGGCCCGCGCTTCACCCACGGCGCCCTTGTCGATGCCTTCGAACACCCGGGCGGTGATGGTGCTGCCGGGGTGTTCGCGCGCCAGGGTGTCGGCGACGTGCTGGGCCAGGTTCTCGATGGTGCTGTCGCTGTCGACCAGGTAACAGCGCTCTGCCGGGAGTTCCAGCTCGAACCGGCCCTGCGCCGCCTGGTAGCCGAAACGCCATAGCCTGCGACCCTGCACCTGCCGCTCGGCCTCGAGATCGGCGCGGGTGGCGATGTAGATGTCGCGCCAGCGCTCGGTCCAGGCCGCGGCCAGCGCGGCATCGGGCGCGCCGTCGCGCAGGATCTCCAGGCGCGAGCGGTGGCCGTGGGCGATACGCTGGCAATTGCCGCCGTGCTGTTTCAGGCCGTGGGCGTAGTGGAAGTAAGGGCCGTCGCTGCGTTCGGGCTCCAGCGTCAGCTCCAGGCCCGTGACGTTGCCCGGCAACTGCGGACGCAGCAGCTGCAGCGCCGCGGCGCGCACCGCCTCGACCGTGACCGCCGGGCCGTCGATCCAGGCCACCGCCTGCGCGGGGGCCTGATGTTCGATCCGCGTGCCCCCGGGCAGCGGAAACAGCAGGGACTCGCCAGCCGCCGCGGGGCGGCGCACCAGTCCGGGGTGCCCGGTCGGCACCAGCAGGCGGTGATCGAGGTGGGTATCCAGGGTGCGCTTGATGCCGCGTTTGACCTCGGCGAAATCCAACACCATGCCCTGGGCATCCAGGCCACCGTGCAACTCGACGTGCACGCGCCAGCTCTCGCCCAACAGGCCGCGAGTGCCGTGCAGATAGGCGAAATCCAGAACAGTGAGATTGCGAACGAATAGGCGCGGCATAGCGGCTCCGCGGTGCCCGGGCAGTGCCATGCAACGACCGGTGCGGATGAAGACATGGAGCCAACGGGCGGAATCGAACCGCCGACCTGCCGATTACGAATCGGCTGCTCTACCGGCTGAGCTACGTTGGCTCGGAACGCGCAAGTATAGGGAAGCGGCCCATTGCCGACAACTGGCCGGATCGGCGGCACCAGGCATGCGGGTTC
>JBFZDU010000199.1:0-7623 GCA_041307205.1 Gammaproteobacteria bacterium
GGCTGCGGCGGCAGGGGCGGGCGCCGGCCGGGCGCTGCGCGCGGCTCGGGCCGCGCCGGCGCTGTCCCGGCGAGGTCGAGGTAGCGGCGGTGGAAGGCCGGATCGAAGGCCACCGGGTCCGGTGCGGTGTCCCAGGTGTAGGGCGGGCGCTGCAGTGGTTGGTCGAGGTCGACGTGTTGTTCGAGGGCGAGCGCCGCATCCAGTACCGGCTCGACCCGGTCCAGGCCGTGCTCGTCAATGGCTTGCGCAATGCGGTGGGCGTGCGCCGCTGCCTGCTCGACGATGTGGTAACCGACCTGTTCCTGGCTGTTGCGAAACAGCAGGTTGTTGCGCGCGAAATCGGCGTGGCCGAGGACGTGCGCGGTGACCAGGACGTTCTCCTCCAGGCTGTTGTTGTTGGCCAGGTAGGCCCGTCCGGGGTTGCCGGGGAAGACCACTTCGAACAGCCGCGAGTGCCCCATGCGGTGCTGCACCAGCTGATAGATGTAGCGCACCCCGAACGACCAGTGCGGCATGCGCACCGGCAGGCCGTAGACCGCGACCTCGGTCATGAAACTGCTGGGCACCAACTCGAAATCGACCGGCCAGTAATTGAGGCCCTGCGACTGCGCCAACGCCTCCAGTTGGGCGCCATAACGGCGCAGCTCATCGCTCATGGCGGCTTACCTCTGCGCTCAGGGTTCAAGGGCGGCCTGCGGTTCGGCCTGGGCATTGAAAAAGGCCCGGATCGCTTCCCAGACGTCGGTTTCCTCGGTCAGAGCGTAGCGGTCCGCCGGGTGGCCGGCGGCGCGCAGCCGGTCGAACAGGGCGGCGGTTTCGGTATAGGGCCCGGGCGAACCGCCGCTGTCGACCTCGACATAGCCCATGAAGCTGCAGCAGGCGCCGAGCCTGCCGAGGGCGGCGCCCGCCGGGCTGCGGTCTTCCTGGAAATTTTCGCCGTCGGAGGCATAGAACAGGTAGACGTTGTAACGCGCCGGGTCGTAGCGGCTGGCGATGATGTCCAGGGCCAGGCCGAACGCGGTCGAGGCGACCGTGCCGCCCTGGCCGCGCACCTGGAAGAACTCGCGTTCGTCGAATTCCCAGGCGCTGACGGTGTGCGCGACGAATACCGTATCCAGGTGCTGGTACTGGCGCCGCAGGCCCTGCACCACCCAGAAGAAGAAGGTCTTGGCCAGGCGCCGGTCGCGCTCGGTCATGCTGGAGGACACATCCATGGCGAACAGGACCACCGCCTGGGTGGTCGGCCGGTCGCGCCGGACCAGTTGCCGGTAGCGCAGTTCGTCGTTGGTGAAGGCCGGACCCTCCGGCTGCACCGCCCGACGCTTGATCGCCTCGCGCAGGGTGCGGCGGCGATCGAGCCGGGCGCGGGCGCCGCGCCGGTCCCAGCCCTCGCGGCTGTAGTCGTCCTCGGTCATGGCCCCGGCCTTGGCCTTGAGATTCGGCAGCTGCAGTTCCTGCCACAACCAGTCGACGATGTCGTCGACCGTCATTTCCACCACGAACTCGACTCCGCCCTCGCCGGACCCCGCGCCGCCCTGGCCCTGGCCGCCCTGCGGCTGTGGCTGGCGCAGCACCTCGCCCGGCTTCACCTGGCCCTGGCCGACGCCCTCCCGGCGCTGCGGCGGGCGCAGTCGGAAACGATAGTGTTCGAGGAAACGGACCGGCACTTGCACCGTGCGGCCGCCGTTGTCCCCGCGCAGATCGGCGTTGGCGATCACCTCGGGCAGGCTGGCCCGGACCGCCTCGCGGATCTTCTGGTTGTGGCGCAGCCAGTCGCGGGCGCCGCGCGAGAACAGGTCGTACCAGCGGTCGCCTGGCGCTGCCGTGTCGGTCGCCATCGGGTTCACTCCTGCGACAACAAGGTGGTGACGTAATTCAAGGCCTCCTTGGCACTGTGATGGTCATAGCCGTACTCCTGTACCAGTCGTTGCTGCACTGCCGAGACCTTCTGCTGGGCCTCCTCGTCCGGGCGAGTCGGCGAGGTGACCAGGCGCAGCACGTCGCGCCGTTCCTCGAACAGGTACTGTTCGATCGCCTCGTGCAGGCGGGCGTGACTGTCCAGGGTGAACTTCTCGTTGGCCTTGTAGGCGACCATCGCCTTGCGCACCACCTCCTGGCGGAACGACAGCTTGCCCGAGTCCGAGACCTTGATCTTCTCCTCCACCGCGCGCAGGAAGCGCTCGTCCGGCGGGCGGTCCTCGCCGGTGATCGGATCGCTGACCTCGCGGCGGTCCAGCGCCGCCTCCACCTCGTCCAGATACTTGTCCAGCAATTGCTGCGCCTCGCTCTCGAAGGAGGCGAACAGCGCCTTGTGCACGTCCTCCTTGACCCAGCGGTTATAGAAGTCCTTGCGCACGGTCACCAGGTGATCGACCCACTCGCGCTTGCGCTTGGCGTCCATGCGCGCGTCGGACTCGATGGTGTCCTTGATCGCCAGCAGCACCTCCATGCTGGTCAGGCTGCGCGCCGCGCTGCGGGTGATCGCATTGGAGATGGCGTTGATGACGAAGCGTGGGCTGACCCCGGTGAGGCCCTCGTCGGGCGCCTCGGCATGGATGCGTTCGACCTCCTTCTCGGAGAAGCCCTCGACGTCCTCGGCGGCGTACAGCCGGGTCTTCTTGCCCAGGTCCAGGCCGTCGCGTTCGCTGGGCTTGAGCCGGGTCAGGATGGCGAACACCGCGGCCACCTGCAACGAATGCGGGTCCAGGTGCACCTCGCGGAAGGCGGTCGCATTGGAGACCAGCTTGCGGTAGATGCGGGCTTCGTCGCGGTAGGAGAGGGTGTAAGGCACCTGCACTATGACCATGCGGTCGAGCAGCGCCTCGTTCTCCTTCTCCTGCAGGAACTTGTTGAATTCCGCCAGGTTGGTATGGGCGATGATGGTTTCGTCGAGGTAAATCAAGGGGAAGCGCGAGACCTTGACGTTCTTCTCCTGGGTCAGGGTCAGCAGCAGGTAGAGGAACTCGCGCTTGACCTTGAGGATCTCGATCATCTCCAGCATGCCGCGGCTGGCGGCATAGACGGCGCCCGACCAGGACCAGGCGCGCGGATCGCCCTCGTCGCCGATCTCCGCCACCTTGGACAGGTCGACCGAGCCGACCAGGTCGGCAATGTCGGCGGTGCTCGGGTCGTGCGGCGCATAGGTGCCCACACCGATGCGTCCGGCCTCGGTGATGAAGATGCGCTCCACCGGGAGTTGCAGGAAATCGCCGCTGAACTCCTCCTGCAGGCGGTGCGCGCAGTAGGGACACAGCTCGCCGCGCACGTCCACGCCGTAGGTCTCGCGGAACGACGGGCGCAGGGTGTGCGGCACCAGGTGCAGCGGGGATTCGTGCACCGGGCAGCCGGCGATGGCGTACAGCGCGCCTTCCTCGGTGTGGCTGTATTCTTCGAGGCCGCGCTTGAGCAGGATCAGCAGCGACGACTTGCCGCCCGACGGTGGGCCGAGCAGCAGCAGCAGGCGCCGGCCGACATCGGACCCGGCGCTGGCTGCTTTGAAATACTCGACCAGCCGGTCCAGCGCCCGGTCAATGCCGAACAACTCGCCGCGGAACAAGTGTTCGGGGTCGGCAGTACCCGCGGGCGCGGCAGCGGCGTTGCCGCCATGCCAACGCAGCATGTCCCACATGTACTCGTGGCTGCTGCGGGTCATGCCGCGGGGGTCTGCGGGCAGGAGTTGTTCGACGAACTCGGCGAAGCTGCCGCGCCAGTGACTGGCGCGATGCTGCCGGGTGTACTCACCCAGGGAATCGAGAAACCGCGAGACTACCCCGCCATCCACCGTTTTGGTCGTCGAACTCATCACTGCCTCCCATTCGTATGGCTGAAGTCGACAGTTCCTGGTTGCAGGCGCGCACCCACGCCGGCGCGCGGGCGACAATCCTTTAGAAGATCACGGCGACGTGAATGTTCCCCCCACCCCAAGAGTGTGGACGCTGGCGCGCGGATCGTCCCGGCGCGACGGATAGGTGTCGGGTGTGGATATAGGGATGGCCGCGGCGCGGCGACCGGGCAGGAACTGCCCGGGACCCGCAAGCGCAGCGCCGCAGGGCCGGGCCGCGTGTGTCAGCGGTGACGGGTGCGCGCCACCCGCCCCCAGCGCCGAGCGGCCCGGCTAAGGGTGCAGGGGGCTTCGATCAGCCGATATAGGCCTTGGCCTCTTCGCCCGGATTGGGCAGCCCGGCAATGCGCCAGATCGCGCGGCAGCTGCCGAACAGCCGCCGGATCTCGGGTTTGGTGAGCTGGGTCGCGCGGCACACCAGGCGCATCGCCGGTACGCCACCGACCCGGAAGTAGCGTGCCCGGAGGTGGCCGATCACGCGCCAGTGGCGGTCATCGAGCGGCCCCAGGCCGTCCAGTTCGGCGACCTGCGCCGCCAGTTGTTGGTTCCACTGCAGCGGGTCGATCAGAAACCCGTCTTCGTCGAACCAGGCGGGCAAGGGGGGTGCGTCCCTCAGGGCGGCGGTCGTGGTTGGCATGGCGGTTCCACCTCTGCATGTGCGTGAAGTCGGTTCGGTCGCCGGTGGGCTGAGGTCCCGGGGTCTGGATCCTTCGCCATCCCAACAGCCGCGGCCGGGTTGTGCAGGAGTATGGCCAAGGCTATAAATAATCAAAAATGATTAAAAGTTATAAATAACCACGGAAGATGATATGGAACTGCGACAGTTGCGTTCGCTGATCGCCCTGGTGGAAAACGGCTGCAACGTCAGCCAGGCGGCCGAGCGGCTGCACCTGGTGCAGCCGGCGGTGTCGCAACACCTCAAACAGTTGGAAGAGGAACTGGGGGTACCGTTGTTCCGCCGCCGCGGCAAGCGGCTGCTCGGACTGACGTCGGCCGGGGAGCAGGTGCTGGGTTACGCCCGCCAGGCCCTGGCGGCCACCGGCAATATTGCGGCGGTCGGCGAGGACTGCGCCGAATCGGCCGGCGGGGTGCTGCGCATCGCCGCCACCCATACCCAGGCCAGGTATGTGTTGCCGCCGGTGATCCGGCGTTTCGCCGGCGCCCACCCCAGCGTCGCCCTGGAGATTCACCAGGGTACGCCCGCCCAGCTGATCGACATGGCGCTGCGCGATGCGGTTGATCTCGCCGTCTGTACCGAGGGCCTGGACCGGCAGCGCGGGCTGGTGGCCGAACCTTGCTATCGCTGGAACCGCTGCGCGGTCGCGCCGGCCGGCCACCCCCTGCTGCAACGCCGCCCGCTGACCCTGGAGGCGCTGTGCGAGTTTCCGATCATCACCTATGTGTTCGGCTTTACCGGTCGTGGCAACTTAAGTGACGCCTTCGCACGCGAGGGCCTGCACCCGCGGGTGGTGCTCGGTGCTGCGGACACCGACGTCATCAAGACCTATGTGCGCGAGGGCATGGGCGTCGGCATCATCGCCGACATGGCTTACCAGCCCGATGCCGACCGCGACCTGGACCGGCGGGACCTCAGTCACCTGTTTCCCTGGGAAGTGACGCGCATCGCCTATCTGCGCGACAAGTACCTACGCGGCTACCAGCGCGACTTCATCAAGATGTTCCAGGAACAAACGGCCGGCTTGAGCGAGCCGGGCAGAAGGCCGGGCAGCACCTGAATCGATCGGCGGGTCAGAACGCGTTCTGCGGGGCGACTGACCCGGCAAATCGCCAAGGGGCGGCTCGTGGAATGTTAAGCCGGACTCCAGGCTCCGCCGAAGCCGTCGATGGCAGTTCCGCCGTCCCTGTCAGCACCAAGCGGCCCAGGAAGTTCGGGTCCTGAGGATGACCGCCAGGACGGTTAGCTACGTGGCCCAGTTCGTGCGGCTGGGCCCGGTCACCGAGGCATGTGAGTTCGAGGCGACGGACGAACGGGCGGCCCGCCTGGACGCAAGCGCATGGGCGATGCGCCTTCAGTTGATATGGCTCAATGTGGCTTCGCCAAATTGGGTTAGTTTTTTCGTAGACGATTGCGACGGACCAACCCGCACGCCCCAGTGCGGATCTGCACAAGGATTCACAGTGCGCTCAATAAATCTCTTTCGCTTGCCTTTGCGCGTCTTCGCTGTGATCTGCCCTGGCCATGCAGTTGATATGGTCTCGATGCGGTCTGCGAGATCCGCCCCTGCATCTTCCCGGCGACTCCCGCCATTACTCGCACCGCACACCCCGTTGCCGAATGCAACAGAAGCCGCATCGTAGAACTTCCTTGGCGATTGGCCAGGATCGTCAACCGCATGGACATGGAGCGATCTCTCAATGCATGACGCAAACATCGGAAGACTCACGATCCGCGCCCGGCAACTTCGTGGCGCCTTGCTGCTCCTGGGTGTGCTGGGCATCGGGCTACCCGCCCAGGCGGGGTTGGAATGGATCGTCGCCGCGTTTCCCGCGCAAGCCTTTCCCTACGCCACCAATCTGCAATGGGACGGCGCCTTTGCGGCCCTGGACAATGCATGCCGCATTCAGGACGGGAGTCCTAGCCTATACACGGGCGCAATCACAGCCGATCCCGCCGCCACGTTTCCTGCGCGCAAAGCCGGTTGGTGCTTAGTCAATGCGCCCTTCATCGGACCAATCGAGGCGGGGTACTACAGCGCCCAGCTCTTCTGCAACGCTGAATCGCGGGGCAATTTCGACACCTCGCCGTGCCCCGACCCTGATCCGATCTCTCCGGCGCCCAATCTTGGCAATCCCGCGCACTGCGGCGACAGCCCCAATGGCGCCGGCAACCCCATCCACGTTGGTACCGGCAACAAGTTCCAGGCCGAGACTGACTATGTGGGCAGCGGGCCCTTTCCGCTGCGTTTCGTCCGCTACTACAACAGCCACGACGACGAGACCCTGACGGTTAGTCTGGGCGCCCGCTGGCGCCACGCCTACGAATCGCGTCTTCATCTCCTGAGTGCCACCGAGATCGTCATCGAACGCCCCGACGGCGCCCGGCATCGCTGGACCGATAGCGGTGGGTGGAGCAGCACGACGGATCGACGCGCGTCCCTGACCCCGGTGGCAGGCGAATGGCATTACGTCAACGCGGCCGACAGTACTGAGGTGTACGACGCCAACGGCGTGTTGCAGTCGATCATTCGCCGCGATGGGTTCAGCCAGACGTTCACTTACGATGGGAACGACCGGCTGTGGAAGATCGTCGACCCGTTCGGGCGGCAACTGGAACTGGTTTACCAGAGCCCGACCGCCGAGCGGTTGGCGGGCTTCATCGACCCGGCCGGCAACCCCTACGGTTTCCTCTACGATGCCAACGGCAACCTGCAACTCGTTGACTATCCGGGCGTCACGGGTCATCGGGAGTACCGATACGAGGACCCGGTGGACGTCCATCGCTTGACTGGGATCACCGACGAGAACGGCGACAACTATGCCACCTGGGCCTACGGCGCGAGCGGGGAAGCGAACCTGAGCCGCCATGGCGCGAACGCCGATCGTCATGACATCCGTTACAACCCCGGCTTGGGGCAGACGACGGTAACGCTCCAGCTGGATGCCGATCCGCTGCGTACCCAGACCCTGACCTACCACCACACGACGGTCGATGGCCTGTACAAGGTCACGCAGATCGATGGCGGCCCCTGTGCGAGTTGCGGCGGGGACTTGGCGAGCGCGACTTATGACGTTAACGGTTTCCGTCGATCGTGGACCGACTA
>JBFZDU010000200.1:0-12963 GCA_041307205.1 Gammaproteobacteria bacterium
GATCACCGATGGCCGCTTGGCCTTCTCCAGCGCCTCGGCGATGCGGGGGATCAACGCCGGCGACAATGCCATCAAGGAGGCTGTGGCCGTGCAGAACTTGAGAAAGCCCCGGCGGGAAACCCCCTGCCGGCGCAGGCTTTCGCCCAAGGTCATTTCGTCTGCCATGCTAACTCCAGGTCTTGGGTGGACTAGCTACCGCTCGACTCGGCGCCCGGTCCGTTGGACAGTTCCTCGAGGTGGCGCGCCAGCCGCTGCAGGGCGCCGTCCATGTCTTCCTTGGGGGTCTTGAGCAGGAAGGGCACCTCGGCCACTTCGACATGCAGGGCGATGCGCGCCCCATCGGGGGCGCTATGTTCCACCAGCCAGACCCCGGAATAGGCGGTCTCACGCATCACCGTAGCGCCGATGGCATTGACCGTCGCCGTCACTTCACCCACGCCGAGCGCGGCCAGCAACTGGTCTTCGTCGCCCGGCCCGAAGGGCATGGCGCTCAGGTCGATGATGGTGGGATCGCCACCGTCACGCAGCGCCTGCAGGGCATGGCGGATCTCGTGCAAAAGCGGGGTGACATTGTGGGTCAGGCGGTCAAAAGGCGGGGTATTTTCGACGCAAACCGGAATGTCCTGCAGCCCGATCATGGCCAGCCTCGTGCATCGGCTATTGCTGTTAAAGCAATAGCGTAGCCGTCCCGAGCGACCGGCTAACTGACTTGAGTCAGCTGGGCCAAGGGTTGTTTCGGGTACGGTGTCGACACCGTCATGACAGAAAGAGTGTCAAGTTTGCGCCCAGCGGGACAACAACCCCAACACCATCTCCGCCGCCAGCGGCACGGCCGGCGCCACCACGGCACTGGGCGCATCGCCCCAGCCGAGTTCCTGCGGCTCGATCCCGACCAGCGCCCGGCGCGCCGGAAAGCGCTCGGTCAGACGGGCGATGTCGAACAGGTCCATCAGGCTGACTTCGTGCACGCTCTGGCGGTTGCCGCTGAGGTAGCTATCCATGGCGCCGTCCTCCAGGCAGTGCACTGTCCCCGGCGGCCGCCCCAGTCGGGCCGCGTCGACGACAATGAGGTTGGCGTGCTCGGCGATCGCCTCGGCCAACGTGAAACTGAGCGTGCCGCCATCGAGGTAGCTGACCCCAGGTTGGTCGGGATAGTGGGTGGCCAGGTAGCCAACCACATGCACCCCGACGCCCTCGTCGGTGAGCAAGGTGTTGCCGATTCCGAGCACCAGGGTGGTGGAATTCACGCGAATGGCCTAAAAAGCAAGCAGCGGCTACTCGAACACAGCACGGCCACGCACGCAAGCACGAGCACTAGGGGGAACACAGATGTGTCTGGGCATTCCGATGCAGATCAAGCAGATCGAGGGCTTCAATGCCCGCTGCGAGGCCAAGGGCGTGGGCCGGGACGTGAGCCTGTTCATGCTCCAGCACGAAGCCCTGGCGCCCGGCGACTACGTGGTCGTACACGTCGGCTATGCCATCCAGAAGGTCACCCCGGAGGAAGCCGCCACGGCCTGGGAGATCTACGACGAGATGCTGGCGCTGGAACGAGCCGAGTCGCGGCCGCATGCATGAACTCGCGGTGTGCCAGGCCCTGATGGCCCAGGTGGAGGCCATCGCCAGCCGCGAAGCGGCGGCCCGGGTGACGGCGATTACGCTGCGCATCGGCCCCTTGTCGGGGGTCGAGCCCGGGCTGCTGGCGCACGCCTTCCCGCTCGCGGCGGCCGGCACCCTGGCCGCAGACGCCGAGCTGCGGATCGAGGCCCTGCCGGTGCGGGTGCGCTGTACCAGCTGCGGCGCAGAGAGTGAGGCGGCACCCAACCGCCTGCTGTGCGCGGCCTGCGGTGACTACCACACCCGCCTGCTCAGCGGCGACGAGCTGCTGCTCGCCAGCGTGGAACTGGAACGCGCCGCGCTGACCGGAACCAGCGACTGAACCGCCAACCCAATCCAGATACCAATCCAAGCGATTTTAAGCAGAGGAAATCCGATCATGTGCAACACCTGCGGGTGCAATGTTACCGACGGCAACCGCCACTTGCTGGCGGAAGACGGCCCACTCGCGCGCACGGCCGCCGGCCACGACGCGGTCGAGGTCCTGCAGGGCCTGCTCAGCGCGAACGACCGCGTGGCCGCCCACAACCGTGAACACTTCGACCAGTACGGGGTGCTGGCAATCAACCTGATGTCCTCGCCCGGTTCGGGCAAGACCGCGCTGCTGGAGGCAACCATCGAGGCCTTGGGCGGGGATCTGCGCATCGCCGTGATCGAAGGCGACCTGGAGACCGAGCACGACGCCGCCCGCGTCCGCGCCAAGGGCGTCCCGGCGGTCCAGATCACGACCGGCACCGCCTGCCACCTCGATGCGCACATGGTGCATGGGGCACTGCACGACCTGGCACTGCAGGGCCTCGATCTGCTGTTCATCGAAAACGTCGGGAACCTGGTCTGCCCGGCCAGCTTCGATCTGGGCCAGCACCGCAACGTTGCGCTACTGTCAGTCACCGAGGGCGACGACAAGCCGGCGAAGTACCCGGTCATGTTCCGCGCCGCCGACCTGATGCTGGTCACCAAGAGCGACCTGCTGGCGGTCCTGGGCGACTTCGAGCCCGCCCGGGCGGAACAGCATCTGCGGCAGCTCGCCAGCACCGCCCCCGCGTTCACCCTGTCGGCCCGCAAGGGCGACGGCCTCGGGGCCTGGCTGGACTGGCTGGGCGCCGAACTCGCGGCCCAGCGCGCCCGCGTGGCCGCCGGCGCCACCGTCAGGCCCGCGGTCCAGCCCGACGGCCAGCACCTGCATGCACACGGCTGAGGTGGCCCGGCGCGCCCCCAGGGCCGGCCTGCCGGAGCCGCAACCGTGAACAGCGCCCTGCACTGGCTGGAGCAGATCCGCCGGCTCGAACTGCCCGCGAAGGTACGGGTCATGAACGTCTGCGGCGGGCACGAACGCTCGGTGTCCCTCGCCGGCATGCGCGCGGCCCTGCCGGCGAACATCGAACTCATCCCCGGCCCCGGTTGCCCGGTATGCGTCTGCCCCGAGGAGGACATCTACCAGGCGATGCAGCTGGGGTTGCGCGAGCGGGTCATAATCGCGGCCTTCGGCGACATGCTGCGCGTCCCGGTCAACGCGCCCAAGAACGAACCGCGCTCGCTGGTGGACGCCCGCGCCGCCGGGGCCGACGTGCGCCCCATCGCCTCCCCGATCGAGGCCCGGCTGCTGGCCGAGGCCAACCCCGACCGCCCGGTGGTGTTCTTCGCCGCCGGCTTCGAGACCACCAGTGCGCCGGTCGCCGCCATGCTGATCGAGGGCGTCCCCGACAACCTCTACGTGCTCTTGTCCGGCCGCCTGACCTGGCCGGCCGTGGCCATGCTGCTCGAGAGCGAGGCGCCGGGCTTCGACGGCCTGATCGCACCCGGACACGTGGCCACGGTGATGGGACCGGAAGAGTGGGAGTTCGTGCCCCAGCAACACGGCATCCCGGCCGCAATCGCCGGTTTCACCGCCGGCAGCCTGCTCGCCGCCATCTACTCGGTACTGCGCCAGCACATCGAAGCGGCACCGTTCATGGACAACTGTTACCAGGCCCTGGTACGCGCCGGCGGCAATCCGGCGGCGCGCCGCCACCTGGCCACCGCCTTCGCGGTGACCGACGCCAACTGGCGCGGCATCGGGGTGATTCCGCGCTCGGGGTTCGCCTTGAGCACGGCGTTCGCCGCCCGCGACGCGCGCCGCAACTTTCCCGATTACGACCAGGACTCGCGCCGCCGCCGCGGCGAGATGCCCCCGGGCTGCGATTGCGCGCGCGTGGTCCTGGGCAAGATCTACCCCAACCAGTGCCGCCTGTACGGTAGCGGCTGTACGCCGCGCAACCCGATTGGCCCCTGCATGGTGTCCGACGAAGGCAGCTGCCGCATCTGGTGGTCGAGCGGGGTGCGCAGCGCCGCCTGACGGCCAGGGCGCCGAAGCGTCCACCCGATCTCAGCCGGGGCCACCGCGGGTTACGGCACCCTCAGGTGCGTCGATCGCCACAGGGCCGCCCAGGCCCGGGGCCGGTTCGCCCGGCAAGGCACGCAGCGGCGCGAGCCACTCGCCGCGGCGCGCGACATCCCGGCGGCAGCGTTTGAAATGCGGCCGCAGGCTCCGCTTCAGGTGCGGCAGGACCTGGCCGTTGGGGATGTCCTTGAGGACACAGAACAGCGCCAGTGCATAGGTGATGTCGAACGGCGACAGGTACACCTCGCGCTGCGCCGGGACTGTGCCGCAACCACCGCAGGAACGGCTGACCGTAGCGGATGCGGTATTGGCGAACAACAACCCGAAGCCCAGGAACACGCCCAGCACCTCGGTGGTCTGGGCCCAGTTCTCGATCCCGCCTGGCGGCGTGTCCCGGACGGCCGCGCCCAGGTGATGCGCCAGGACCTGAGCGAAGCCCGCGATCATGGCCTCCGGGTTGCGGACCAGGGCCGGGTCGAAACCCACCGGGATGACCGCGCGCGGCGACGCCACCGGCGCCACGCCGCCACGCAACGGAGTCGGTGCGAAACCGCCCGGCAACAGGCCCGGCAGTACCGCACCGGGCGCCAGCAGCCGGACCGGCCAATGCTGCATCCCGGCATAGGCCAGGGTGCGGTCGAACATCAAGCCCGCCAGTTCGATGGCATTGCTGGCCCGGCCGGGGAAGTGGGCGTTGCTGGGGGTGACCAGCAGCGTATGCCGATAGAACACCGCTGAGTCCAGGTGGCGCAGGCCCCAGGCGAAGATGTCGAAAATCCACCGGATCGACGGCTCGTCCAACGGCGGCCGGGCAGCAAACAGTCTGAGCAGCATGGTCATTTCCCGCGCCGGGCAGTCGCCACAGGGGACAAGACGGTCGGCGGGCGGCGCCCGGAGATGGTAGCACCATCGCGGCTGCACGGCCCGGTAGCGGGCCGCTTGGCAGCCCTGCAATGCGCACCATGCCGCCACCCGTGCCCCGCTGCGCCCCAAGCTGATCGCCCCGAGCCGCTGCGGGGTGCGCGAGGTCGTGGGCAATATCGCAAAGATCGAGGCCACCGACGCCGTGGCGGAACACCCCGGTGCTCGACATCAAACCTTGATATGGGCTCGGCCGACCACCAGCCGGGCGCGCCATTCCCCGGTACAACCGCCAGCTCGCGAAATTGACCTACACTCGGGTGCGAGCCGCCGTAGGATAGGAGCGGAGGAGGAGGCCCATGACCACCGGAACCTTGCCGGTCAGATCCCTGCTGGCATTACTCGCCTGCCTGCTGGCCCCAGCGGCATCGGCGCTCGAACCGCCGGGGTACGAACGCGACCTGCGTGCCTACAACCTGGCGCACGGGCGGGTGATATTCAGCAAAAAGTGCGTGCATTGCCACGCGGCGGGCACGAGCGACGCCCCGACGCTCGGCCAAGTGGATGACTGGGCACCGCGGCTGCAGCAGCCGTTGACCACACTCATCGCACACGCCATCGGCGGGCACGGCAAGATGCCGCCCAAAGGCGACCTCGACCTGAGCGATCAGGAGGTTGCCGCCGCGGTGGCTTACGTGGTGCACCAAGGTCGTCTGATCACCGGGAATCTGGACCGGCTAGCCGCAACGACGGCCGGCGGGGCGGACACCGAAGTCCTGGACGGCGCCGCGCCGGACCAGGCGCGGATCGCCGCCAACGCCGATCCGGCGGACGCCGTGATCCTCAATATGCTGCTGCTGCTTATGAGCCAGGAACGCTGGAAATAGGACGGCCGGGCAGCAGGCGCTGCAGTAGCGCCGTCACCGCAGCCGGGTCCCGGCGGCCGGGGGTAATGCCGATGATCCACAGTTCGGGCGGCAGCATGTCCAGGCGTTCGCCCAGCGCCAGCACCTCGGCCACGCCCAGGGCGTGACTCGAATAGGGGGCACCCAGCAACGCCAGTTCGCCGGGTTCCAACAGCCGCACCGTCCCCGGCGGCTCGTCGGTCAGCAGCGCGTCAATCAGGACCGCGCTGTCCGACGCGGCGAGCAGATCCAGCAGCGCGGTGCCAGGGCGGTCGGCCTTCGCCAGGCGCAGGTCCCAGCCCGGCCGGCGCAGTTCCCCCTCCGGCAGGGCGTCCAGCACCTGCCAGCCCAGTGTGTCGTCGCCAAACGGCGAACCGACACCGACGATCAACAGACGTTTCACGCGCGGCGTGTCTTCAGGCGGAGGAAATGCGTGGCGCAGGAGATGCAGGGGTCGTAGTTGCGGATCACGGTCTCAGCGCGCAGGCGCAGCGCTTCATCGGCCTGATCCAGGCCGTAGGCCTCCAGGGCCTGGCGAATGTCCTGTTCGCATCGCCCCTGATTCTGACTGGTCGGCGGGACGATGCGCGCCGCACTGACCCGCCCGTCCGCAGCCACCTCGTAGCAGTGCCACAACAAGCCGCGCGGCGCCTCGGTGGCCGCGACGGCGGCACCGGGTCGGGTTGTCCAGCCAACGTGCGACGACGCCGGCTCCACATAGTCCCGCAGCAACCGCTGCGCCTCGCCCAGCACCAGGGCCAGCTCGATTGCCCGGGCCACGATGCTGTGGAACATGTTGGCGCTGGGAAACCCGATCCCGGTCGACGCCAGCAGTTCGCGCACCCAGTCCGGCAACTGCGCTGCGTTCAGGTTGACCCGGGCCAAGGGGCCGACCAGGTAAGGCTGGTCGTGCAGGGTTGCGCACAAGGCAGTGGAATGCGGCACCTGGAACTCGCGGAAGTGCTGGTCCCAGTCGGCGACGTCGCAATCCAGCCCGGCGTCCGAAACCAGACGGCCGGCCTCGATGGCGTAGGCTTGTGGCTGGCGCAGGGCCACGCTGGTGAACTGCTGGCGGTCGTCCGGGAGCGCCAGGCCCGCAGTCCAGGCGATCAGGGCCGCAGCCTCCGGCAGGGCCGCGTCGACCCGCGCCAGCAGGGCCTTGGCCTCGCCAGACGAAGGCGCATGGTGGAAGCCGCCCACCCGCAACCCGACCGGGTGCACCGAGCGCGCGCCCAGCAGCGCGATCAGGTCGTTGCCCAGGCCCTGCAGCCGCAGCCCGCGCCGCACCTCCTCCGGGTAGCTGCCGGCCATGGCGATGGCGCTGTCGAAGCCGAGAAAGTCGGGCGCCGCCAGCAGGTGAATATGCAGGGCATGGCTCTGCAACCACTCGCCGCAGTACATCAGCCGGCGCATGTCCCGCACCCAGGGGCCGGGGTCCACACCGAACAGTCCCTCGAAGGCCTGGACCGCGGTGATCTGGTAGGCGACCGGGCAGATGCCGCAAATGCGTGCCACCAGGTCAATCACCTCGTCCGGCGTATGGCCTTCGAGGAACTTCTCGAAGAACCGCGGCGGCTCGTAGATGCGCAACCGCAACGCCGTGATGCGGCCCGCGGCGATGTCCAGTTCGAGCGCGCCCTCGCCCTCCACCCGCGCCAGCACCGGCACCTCGATGCGCAGGTCACGCCGATTGTTCACCGCAGCCTCCTTGGCGCACCGGCGCAGCCGCGCCGTCAAACTGGAACTGCGCCGCCTGGAACGCGGGCGCGGCGCTGGTGATCCCGCGGAACCCCCGCACCACATCGGCCGGCAGCAGGCCCAAGCCGATCAGGCGTTGTCCCAGTGCCATCCCGTTGACCTGCTCGGCCGGGCCGTAGCACGCATAGCAGGCGCGGCCAAAGCTCGGGCACAGCGCCCCGCAACCACCCCGCGTCACCGGCCCCAGGCAGGGCGCGCCACCGGCCACCAGGGTGCAGACGAGGCCGCGGCGTTTGCAGCTCATACACACCGGTTGCTGCTCCTGAGCCGGGCGGACGCCGAACAACAGATCGCGCAGCGCCCCCAGCACCTGCCGCGAATTCACCGGGCAGCCCCACAGTTCCAGGTCCACCTTGACGTGCTGCGCTATGGCGGTCGCCGTGTCCAGGCTATCCAGGTACTCGGGTTGGGCATATACCGCCTGTGCCCACGCCTTGGCGTCAGCCAGATTGCGCAGCGCCTGCAGGCCGCCCGCCGTAGCACAGGCCCCAATGGTAATCAGGAACCGGCTGTTGGCGCGGATGCGCCGGATACGCTCCAGGTCAAGCGCCGTGGAGATGCTACCCTCCACCAAGGCGATATCCGCCGGCTGGTCCTCGGCCACCGGCCCGGCCTCGGCGAAATGCACGATGTCGAGCAGGCCGGGCAGGTCGAGCAGGGGCTCGCCCAGGTTCAGCAATGCCAGCTGACAGCCGTCGCAGCTGCTGAACTTGTGGACGGCCAGCGTAGGTCGCGATTCGCCTGGCATCTCAGAACCCCCGTGGGCCGAACCAATCGGCTATCTCGGCATAGCAGAACACCGGCCCGTCGCGACACACGTACAAAGGTCCCAGCTGGCAATGCCCGCACAAGCCGGTGCCACAGTGCATGTTGCGCTCCAGGCTCAGCCAGATCGCCTCATCTGCCAGGCCGCGCGCGCGCAGCTCACCGACCGCCGCCAACATCATCACCTCGGGTCCGCACAACATCGCCAGCGCCTTGCCGTCGGCGATCTCGATGCGGTTGAACAGCTCGATCACGGTGCCGCGGAACAGCCCCTGATCGCCCCCCGGCACGTCCGCGGCCAGCAGCACCTCGGTGTCTGGGACCCGCGCCCACTGCGCGTAGCGCTCGCGCCAGATCAGATCGTCGGCGTGCCGCACGCCCTGCAGGATGGTGATGCGGCCGAAGCGCTCGCGCCGCCGGAACACGTAATTGATGGCGGATACGACCGGCGCACAACCCAGGCCTCCGGTCACCAGCACCAGGTCGCGGCCGACCGCGGCCTGCACCGGCCAACCGCGGCCGAAGGGTCCGCGCAGGCCGATCTCGTCGCCCACCTGCAGCGCCGCCAGGCCATGGGTGGCGCGGCCGACGTCGCGGATGGTGTGCAGGATGGACTGGCTGTCACGCGGGTCGGACACGATCGAGATCGCCACTTCGCCCACCCCGTGCAGGTACAGCATGTTGAACTGGCCAGGTGCGAACTCGAAATCGCGTTGAGCCACGGTGTCCGTGTACTGCAGGCGCAGGGTGAAAATGTCGCGCGCCTCCTGAATCCGCTCCACCACGCGCGCCGGTCGCGGCAGGCTCCAGCTCATGACCCCCGACTCCCGGCAATCGCGGCCGCCTCGACAGTCAGATCTATGCCCACCGGGCACCAGGTGATGCACCGGCCGCAGCCCACACAACCACTGCGGCCGTACTGATCATGCCAGCCGGCCAGCTTGTGCGTGAGCCATTGGCGGTAACGGTGGCAGGTGTCCGCACGCACCGGCCGCCCATGCAGCACGCTGTGGCCATGGCTGAAGCACGAGTCCCAGGCCCGCACCTGCTCCGCCGTGGTACCGTCGAGACTGGGCCGGGCGGCATAGGACGCGCAGAAACAGGTCGGGCAGACAGCGGTACAGTTGCCGCAGGCCAGGCAGCGCGCCGCCACCGCGTCCCAGCCCGCGTGGTTGAGCCGGTCGAACAGGCGCTCGCGCAGGGCGCCATCGGGCAGACTGCGGGTCTGCGCGGCCGCTGCGTCCAGGCGCTGCTGCTCCGCCGCCTGCCCCTGCTCGGGCGTGGCCGCAGGCAGCGCCAATGTCGCCACCACGGCGGCGCCACGGGCCGACCCCGACCACACCACGAAACCCGTGTCCAGTTCGCTCAATCCGACGTCGAAGCCGCCACTCAGTCCCGGGCCGTCGCCGGTGGCGGCGCAGAAGCAGGTGTCGGCCGGATGACTGCACTCGATGCCGACCAGCAACAGGGCGTCGCGGCGGGCGCGGAACGCGACGTCGGCGCCCAGACCATCGAGGAAATGCACCTCCTGCAGACGCAACGCCGCCAGGTCGCAGGCCCGCACGCCGATCACCGCCGTCGGCTCCGGCACCGGATCGAGCGGCTCGAACTGCAACTGCCCGGCGCTGCGCCGGGCCCGCCACAGCGGCTCTTCGGGCGCGAAGGTCAGGGGCTTGAGGGCCTGCGGACCGTTGGCCCAGGCGAACAGGCGTTGGTCGTCGACCGCGTCGAGCCGGTAGCTGCCCGGGGCCTGCCGGTCATGCACCCCAGCGGGCAACTGCGTCACGTCACTGACCGGCAGGTACTGGATGGCACCGTCGCGCACGGTCGGCGCGACACAGCGGTAGCCCGCCTGCCCGAGGCTGTCGAACAGGCGTTGCAACTGCCCGCGCTTCAGCCAAAACCGGCCGGCCGCGACTGAGGCTTCTTGGGTTGGTGTCACCGCCCTCTTCCCGGTTGGCTTCCCAGCATCACCAGCAAGCGTAGCCTTCCAGGCCGCGGCCGAGTTGATGACGGTCAAGGCGGCTTCCCTCACGCCGCGGCGGCGGGCAGAATTCCGGTATGGCACACCAGGACAGCTTCAGCATCGCGACGCGCGGTCGCGGCACCTACGACATCACGCGGGAGATCGAACGCATCGTGGCCGCCGCCGCTATCGACGTCGGCCTGTGCCACGTGTTCGTGCACCACACCAGTGCCTCGTTGATCCTGTGCGAAAATGCGGACCCGCGGGTGCGCAGCGATCTGGAGCGTTACTTCGCCCGCCTGGTGCCCGATGGCGACCCGCTGTTCGAACACAGCGACGAGGGTCCGGACGACATGCCGGCACACGTGCGCGCCATCCTCACCAAGATGGACCTGACGCTGCCTGTGACCGCCGGGCGTTGCGCGCTGGGTACCTGGCAGGGTCTGTACCTGTACGAACACCGCACCCACCCGCACCGCCGCCAGGTGACGGTCACGGTGCGCGACTGACGGCGCCGGTTGCGGCGGCCAACCCCTGACCTGATCCGCGCGCCCCCGTTTGGAACCCGCACTGCTCGACACCGCCACCTGGATCGCCGCCGGCATCATCGTGTTGCTGGCGGGGCTGGGCCACGGCGTACTGGGACTGGGGTTCCCGCTACTCGCCACGCCGCTGCTGGCGATTTTTCTCGATATCCGCAGCGCAGTACTGATCACGCTGCTGCCGACTGTCACGGTCAACCTACTCAGCATCGCGCGCGGCGGCCGCTGGTCGGAGAGCATCGGCCGCTATTGGCCGCTCGCGCTCATGATCCCGTTTGGCAGTTTCTTCGGGACCCAGGTGCTCATTGCCGTCGATCCCTCGCCGTTGCGGTTGCTGCTGGCGGCGCTGATCCTGCTCCACCTGGTCAAAGACCGCCTGCGCGGCACGCAGCTGCGCTGGGTGCAGGACCACCCCCGCACGGCCTATCTGGCGTTCGGTTTCGCGGCCGGATTCCTCGCCGGCACCGTGAACGTAATGGTGCCGCTGCTGATCATCTATGCCCTGGGCATCGGCATGTCGCCACTGGTGACGGTACAGGTCTTCAACCTGTGCTTTCTGACCGGCAAGCTGGCGCAAATCGGGACCTTCGGCCTGGCCGGCATGCTGAGCGCCGAACTGGTCGCCGCGACCCTGCCCCTGGCCGCCCTGGCGGCGGCTGCACTGCTGCTGGGGATGCGGGTACGCGACCGGGTGGACGGCGCGACCTATCGCGGCTGGCTGCGCAAGGCGCTGGCGGTCATGGCGCTGATACTGGTCGCGCAGTACCTTGCCTCCCTGTGGTAGGCATCAGTCCTCGTCACATACCGGGACCTCGACCACCAGCACCGGCTTGTGGCAGCGCCGCATCACGCGCTGCGCGGTGTCGCCCATCAGGGCACCCTTGAGCACCCCGTGGCCGTGCTTGCCGAGCACGACCAGGTCGTACGCCTCGGCATGCGCCTTCTCGATGATCTTCTCCACCGGGTCGCCGAATTCCACCACCACGTCGTAGGTCACATAGGGCTGCCCTGCGTCCGGCAACGCGTCCTGACAGTAGTTGTCGAGGCTGTCGCGGATGGCCGCATCCTGGCGCTTCCTGTCGATCAGGATCTGCCGCACTTCCTCGAGGTCGCGGTGGCGGATATCGTTCCACAGTTCCTCGTTGATGTAGCCGGTGAGGTACTTCTCGAAATGATGGGTCTCGATCACGTGAAACACAGTGAGTGCCGCGCCATAGCGATGGGCGATGCTCGCGGCATAGGGGAAGGCATGGCGACCGCTCTCCGAAAGATCGGTCGCGTACAGGATTTTTCGATACTCGATGCGCGGCAGGCTGGCTGCTTGGTTCATGGTTGAAACACCTCCAGGTGCAAAGACGGCAACGGCACAAGCGCGCGGCGGCACACCAACCCGGATCCCGTGTTACGGCCCACGGCTGACCGCACTTCAGGCCTCGGTGGGCTTGCGGGTACGCTTCAGCCAGACACCGCTCAGCAACCACGAATAAGCCCAGGTGCCGAAGAAGATCAACACGAAGGACACCAGGATATCGGTGGCGCTGCCATTGAGCGAGAAGCCCGGGACATAGCCGAACAGGAACGGGCCGAGGTAAAGAAACTTGGCGAACTTGAATGAGGTGAAGGCGGTCTTCCACATGTTCGCCTTGGCGATGGTGGCACCGGCAAAGGCGGCGATGCAGACCGGCGGCGTGATGTTGGAGTCCTGCGACAGCCAATAAACGATCATGTGCGCCGCAATCGGGTTGACCCCCAGGTGGGTCAGGGCCGGCACCGCCACCACCGCGGTGATCAGGTAGGCGGCCGTGACCGGCACGCCCATGCCGAGCACCAGCGAGGCCAGCGCGATCAGCACGATAGTCAGGAACAGTTGACCGTCCGCCAGTTCGATCACGATATCGGCAAAGGTCAGGATCAGGCCGCTGTAGGTCAGTACACCGATGATGATACCGATGACACCGACCGTGGCACCGATCTTCAGGCTGTTCTCGGCGCCGGCGCGCGCGGCGTCCAGGAACTCGCGCGGACCAATCCGGGTCTGCTGGCGAAACCAGCTGACCACGATGCAGGTGACTATGCCGAGGATTGCCGAATACCCCGGCGAATAGCCCAGCAGCATCAGGATAGTGATGGCCACCAGGGGCAGGATGTAGAACCACTCCTGCTTGAAGA
>JBFZDU010000201.1:0-9462 GCA_041307205.1 Gammaproteobacteria bacterium
GTGCGCACCGTGGAGTCGACCACGAACCCGCTGCTCTGGACATAAGACGTGGCATCACCCGCGTTCTGGGGCCCGGGACCGTCGGGATCGATCGGCAGCAGCTCCGCATCGCGGAACGTCGGCTCCAGCAGTCGCGGGAAGACATTGTCGGAGGCGCCGAACTCGCTGCGACCGGGAACCAGATTGTTCAACGACCCGTCAATGGTCCGCAGCCCCAGAGCTACCTCGGTGTTCGGGAGCAGTGCCAACAGGTCCTCGCCCGCCGCATGTCGTTCCGCGATAAGTATCTGTTCAAGAATGAACTCCAGATCGGACCGGATGAAATTCGCCATGGCTATCTCTCCCCTAACACTTTTTGCTCTGTTACCTGGCCCGTTCGACACCTGCCTTGCAGGCGGCGCAGAGGGTCAGCTCCCACACGCGGCATTTCGTGAGCATTCGCGTTCGTTTTATAAGGCACTACATCGAAATGCGTACGGTTATCAATCAGCAACATCCAAGCCAATTTGTTAACTGATTGTTTTTGTCGACTATTTCAAAACACGCCGAGGCGAGATGTAAAAAGTTCCGACAAATCCACTATTTATTTTATGTTTACTTGTTCTTCGTCTCGGTATTACTACGCACAGAACAACACTCACGCCGGCGCGCGTTTTATGCGTATATATACTTAATTGTACTTTTTTATTGACCTTTATTTAACAAACGATCGACCAGTTATAAGTGAGTTACTTATTTTCCGATGCAACATCGACTCGATCCTGTAAAAAAAATCGACAGGACCATTTGGCAATGGCTCATGCGCACCTGCAATCCGTGAAACCCTTACCGCTGCATTCGACCGAAATTCCGCTCGGCTTTGGTGAAGCCAATCACGGTCGCGCGTGCACGGGTCTGCCGCCACGCCCAGGCCTTTACCAATGCAGTAACTCTCCCCAAACCTGACAAAGCGCGGCACCGGCCAGAAATTGCCAGCACCATTGAGCCGCGCGGCACAGTCGGACCTGCGGCAGTGACACGCAACAGACAGCGACAGACCAAACCACCTCTCCATCCTGGATGACGGAAGCGCCGCAATGCCTTGGGCAAACATCGTTATCGCGACAAGTTCGCGCAGCGAGCCTGACGGGGGCCCGCGGCGTACGAGACCGGCCGCACGCCGGGCGAGACAGATCCGCGTACATATATAAATCGAGTGATGTGAAGACGGATAATGCCGACACTCTGACACTGTCCGAACCGATCCTGACGAGGCAGTTCAGTGGCGGAAGTGCTTACTTTTCTTCCGGCGCGCTGCCGAATGCGTGTCGATTACGCAATGTCGGCCAGTAGAGTCCCCGACACAATTTAGGTATTGCCACGGATGCCAAGACGCATCCGCACCAGCATACTGCCGCGGAAAACAACCGTCGCCGCACGCAGTCGGCGGCGGTAGACAACAGGTCTCGGCTATGGAAGAGGTACCAGATGACACGCATTGCCACCAGGTATCAACCGGGCGACGGCTCGATCGTTCTACAGTTCCACGGCGACCTCGATCTGACCGTCACCCAGGAGGTCCTGGCCGCCTGCGATCTGCCTTGGTCCAAGTTCACACGCTGCGTGCTGGACCTGGGCGGAGTGGAGCGGGTATTCGACTCGGGCGCTGCGCTGGTACTCATGCTGATCCGCCACCTCAGCGCCACGGCGATTGAAGTCAGCGTGGAAGGTGCCCCCGACAGGCTGCGGCAATGGCTGGATGGTCCAAGCGCGCGCGCAACCCTGCCGCAGTCACTCTGAACCACCGCGCGGCGCGGCGCCGAAGTTTCAACCGCGGCGGTGGCGCGCGATCTGTTCGCACAAGGCATCGAACGCGATCGGCTTCTGCAGGAAGGCATCAAACAGGCTGTCTGCGGCAGCGACTTCCTGGATCTCGGTCGCGGCATGGCCCGACATCGCGATCACCAGGAACCCGGTACGCGCCTCGAGTGCAGCGAGTTCCCTGGCCACCGCCATCCCATCCTTGCCGGGCATGTGGAGGTCGAGCAAAACCACCTCCGGCGCAAACTCCGTTACTGCGCTGACTGCCTCCTGGCCCGCATAAACACAATGGACGACGGCATCATAGGCGGCCAGCAACATCCGTAACGAATCTGCGACGTCCAGGTTGTCCTCGACGATCAGTACCCTGAGACCGGCCGGCAGCTCCGGCGCGGCCGGCGCCTCCAACGCCGGTGCGACTGCCTTGAACTGCGGTTCGGCCACTGGCAGGCGCACCGTGAAGCAACTCCCCTGTCCGGGCCCGTCACTGGCCGCAGCGACTGTGCCGCCGTGCAGTTGCACGAGTTGGCGCACCAGCGCCAGGCCCAGGCCAAGCCCGGCGTCCGGGCCCTGCTCGGCGCCGGCGATCTGCACAAACGGGTCGAATAGGAACGGCAGGTCGCTACGGCGGATTCCCCGTCCCTGGTCCCGCACCTCGACCAGGGCCTCGCCGCCGTCCCGGCGCAGGACAACCTCGATGCTGGCGCCTGGCGGCGAATACTTACTGGCATTCGACAACAGATTGCTGAACACCTGGGTCAAGCGCACGGCATCGCCGTCGATCCAGACGCCACCCACCCCTAGGTCGAGGGTCGCCGCCTGTCCACGCGCCTGCAGACCGGACGCCGCTGTCTCGATGACTGCAGCCAGCAACTCGTCCAGCCGCAGCGGCTGGGTGTCCAGATGCACCATCCCCCGCGTAATCCGCGATACGTCCATGAGGTCGTCGACGAGCTTCGTCAGGTGATGCGTCTGCCGCCGCAGGATGGCCAGTGCCTTAGCGTCAAGCGCGGTCGCGGTGCCCGCCTGCAGGGTTTGCGCGATGGCGGCGAGCGGATTGCGCAGCTCGTGTGCCAGCGTCGCCAGGAAGCTGTTCTTGCGCCGATCCATATCGGCCAGGGCGCGGGCGGCACGATGGGCCTCGGTGACGTCCGAAAAGGTGCCAATGCAACCGCGCACCTGGCCATCCTCGGCGCGCAATGGCGCCGCGCAACTCGACAGGATCGTCGCTGAACCGTCGTCGAAGCGCAGCTCGATTTCGCAGTCGCTCAATGTCTGGCCGGTCCTGGCCGCGACCTGCATGGGCAGTTGCTCCGGGGGCAATTCCTTGCCCCTGCTGAACACCCGAAAGCCGAGCTGCTCCGCATTCGGTCCCGTCTTGGAGGGTTCGAGATCTCTACGCAGGTGCAGCATACGGCGGCCGGCGCGGTTGGCGACCATGGTACGGCAGTCGCTGTCACGGCTGACGAAGATGCCGATCGGTGCCGCCTCGAAGATCGTGTGCATCTCGTCCAGGCGCTGCCGCAGTTCGGCATTGAGGCGTTCGATCTCCTGCTCATTGCGCCGACGTTCCGTCAGGTCCGTGATCACCGCAAAAAAGCCGTGCGTGACGCCTGCCTCGTCCGTATCCGGGATGTACTCGACCAGCACGTACCGCATGCCACCACGCCGATAGGGCAGTTCCGCCTCGAAGCTGGCCTTGCGTCCGGACAACGCGGCGTCGAGATGCGGCTTGATCGCCAGGTAGGCACCCTCCCCGACCACTTCGCGCACGTGACGCCCGCGGATCTCGCCCTTTGCCAGCCCAAACCACTTTTCGTAGGCGGCGTTATTGAGTTGGTAACAGCCGTTCGCGTCCACATAGCACGCCAGCAACGGCATACTGTCGACCAGTCTCTGCAATATGTTGCTTGGTTGCTGCATCGTTCCTCTGCGTAGTGCCGTACTGCGGGCCACTCAGCCTAGACGGAAAACCCTTTGCCGGGCCGTAAAACCGACCCAAGAAGGCGTCAGCGGCGGCCGGCGCAAAGGCGGCCGTTGTGGGTGGCCGATTAGACCACCCGCGGCGCTCATCCCGGCAGCCGCGTAGGCGACCGATAATTGTCGCCCGGGTACTACCGGGTCTACCCCCGGCGTTGTTGCCGCAGCGGTTTAATTCTCCGGGTGCTCCGGCTATGTTGCGCGCATGGCCTCCCTTTCGATCCGGTTGATGCTGTTCGTCCTGCTCCTGGTCGCCACCGCGATGGTGCTGGTCGGATACTATTTCGACCTGCGCCGCGAACAGGCGATCGCGCGCGACACCACGACCGAACTGCGGCATGACGCCGAGAGGCTGGCGGACCGGCTCGTCACGATCATCGGCCGCGCGGCAGACGATGCGGTGGTGCTGGCGCAGACGCCGCTCCTCGCGGAGCATCTGGCCGCGGTCGCGGCCGCTGGCCCGGGCGTGGCAACGACGCTGGGGCCAGGCGCCAGGGCGGATCTCGAACGGTTCTTTCTGGCGCTCGGCAGCGTGCGTCCACACTACTTTCAGATCCGGCTGCTCGCGATCACGGACGACGCCCGCGAACTGGTACGCGTGGAGCGGGCTGCTGACGGCGCGCTCCGGCCCGTGCCCGGCGTGCTGCAACAAAAAGGGCGCAGATACTATGTGCAGCAAGCACTGGCAGCGCCCGCGGGGGCCGTCTATTACTCGCCCATCGACCTGAACTACGAGCACCAGCGCCTCAGCACGCCGCTGCAACCGACGCTGCGGGTCCTGGCGCGCGTCACCGATTCCGCAGGGCAGGTGCTCGGGCTGATCGCGATCAATGTCGACATGCGGGCGGTGTTCGAGCAGCTGCAGGCAGGGTTGGCGGTCGGAGAGAGTCTGTATGTCGTCGACCCGTCTGACGAGTTTCTGTGGCATCCGGATCCGCAACGCACCTTCGGCAGCGCGCGCGGTCAACCATACGGCTTGACGGACGAGTTTTCCCCGACCTTCCTCGCCGCCCTGCCAACCCCCACCTTGGCCGCAGGGCCCGGCCCAGGGCTGCGCGTCGACCAGGGCCGCACCGGCTATCGCATCGGGCTGGCGCTCGATCCCAGTGGCGGCAACGGGCGGACTTCGATCATTCTCACCCGCTCGCTGGCACCGCTGCAGCAAAGCTTGAGGCGGTGGCGCCAGGAGGCGCTGGGCTGGCTGCTGCTGGGCCTGATCGCGGCCGGCGCATTGACCATCGGCGTGCTGCGGCGCCTGACGGCCTCGCTGACCCGCGTGGTGAGCGCCGCTGATCAGCTCGCTGCCGGCGAGTTGGACAGCGAGCTACCGGCGACCGGACCCATCGAGGTGCGTCGGCTGGCCCTGGCGTTCAATCGCATGACCCGCGAGATCGCACACCGCGAGACGGCACTGCGCGGGCTCACCGAGCGGCTCGATCACAAGGTGGCCGAACGCACGGCGGCACTGGAGGAGCTACAACGGTCGTTGCGGGAGCAGCAGGCACTGCAGCAGACGATTCTGCAGAACATCGGCGACGGCGTGGTGGTAGCCGACCTAAAAGGGCAATTTCTGCTGTGGAACGGCGTTGCCACGGCCCTGATCGGCATCGGGCCCGCTGCCGTTGGCCCGGAAGAATGGGCGGCGCACTACGGCCTGTACCGATCCGAAAAGCTGGACAGGCTGGCCGTGGACGAACTGCCACTGGCCCAGGCCATGCGCGGTGCCGCGGTCACAGACCGGGAAATCTACATCCAAAATCGCGCGGTTCCTCGCGGGCGCTGGATCTCAGTGACGGCCCGCCCGCTGCGCAACGCCCAGGGCCATATCGAGGGTGGCGTGGCAATCCTGCTCGATGTGACCGACAAGAAACTGCTTGATCGCCAGCGCGCCGCGCACCGCGCCCAGATCGAGCGCGCCGGCCGCTTCACCTTGCTGACCCAGTTGACCGACACCGTGGCGCACCAGATCAGCCAGCCGTTGGCGGCCATTGCCAACTATGCCGGGGCGGCCCTGCAGCTGTCCCGCAGCGGCCGGCTCGATCCGGCGAAGTTGACGGAGTTGCTTGGCAATATTGTGCGCCTCGCGGAGCGCGGTGGCGCAACCACCCGCGAGTTGAAGGAGTTGGCACAATTTGACCGCCCGGCGCACGAGCCGGTGATGCTGGCCGAGTTCATCGCCAACTGTGCCGATTTCATTGCGGCGGAATGCCACCGCCTGGACATACAGATGAGGGTAAATCTGCCGGGGCCCAACCTCGCGGTCACCGGTGATCGCATTCACCTGGAGCAGGCGCTGATTCATGTCCTGACCAACGCCCTGCAGGCCCTGACGGATTCCCCGGACGGGCAGAAACGGCTTACCATCAGCGCCTCCGCCCCTTCGGACCAGTGGGTCGAAATACGCGTCGAGGACAACGGGCCGGGGATTGCGCCGGCGATCGCGGACCGGCTGTTTGAACCCTGGGTCACGACCCGGAAAAACGCCCTGGGCGTAGGCCTGGCGATCGCTTCCACCATCATCGACCATCACGGGGGCACAATCACGTGCGACCGGGAGGGGGAAACCACAGTGTTCCGAATCGTGCTTCCGCAGCGCCATGCCTGAGCGCATGAACAATCGACCGACCGTGGCCGTTGTCGATGACGATGAAGATGTACGATCGTCTATCCAGGCCCTGCTGGAGTCAGTGGGCATCCAGGCGCAGCTCTACCCGAGCGCGGACGCCTACCTGGTCGATACCGCAGCGACCAGCGACCTGCCGCGCTGCCTGCTGCTCGATGTGCGCATGCCGGGAATCAGCGGCATGACACTGTTGGAGCGGCTCACGGACCTGGGGCGCCGCCCGCCCACCATCGTCATGACCGGGCATGGCGACATTCCCATGGCGGTCGCGGCCATGAAGCTGGGCGCCGCAGACTTTCTGACCAAGCCGGTGAATCACCAACTGCTGCTGGACGCGGTGCAGAAACTGCTCCGCCGCCAACCGGCCGACGCAGCGCCACAAACCGCGACCCCCGAGGAAGCTGTGGCGCGTTGGCAAAGGCTGACGGCGCGGGAGCGGGAAGTGTTCGAACGGATTGCCGCGGGCGACTCCAACAAGGTCGTCGCCTATGCGCTCGATATCAGTGTGCGAACCGTGGAGACACACCGCGCCCGTATCATGGAAAAACTCGACGCCGATTCCCTGGTCGACCTGGTGTTGTTGGCGGTACAACTCAACAAAGGGTGAAGCGTAGTCTGGCCGCCGACAGCAGCGCGGGCCGGGCAGCCCCGCGCCGGCCGGTCTGCCGGTGGCTACGCGGAAGCTGGGTGAGTCATTCTCGGCGCTTCGCGGTCTGACACCTTTTCGCTATGCTTGCGGCGGCAGCGGCATGCCGTCCGTCCGGCGGCCGCCGTGAGAATCGCGTTGGCCCCATCATTGCCGCATGTCAGCATGCAAAGGACAGTTATGCCGTCGGAATCCATCCAGCACGCGCTCGGCCTGCATCTTTACCAGCCCACGGACAACCTGCCCAACCTGTTGCTGCAGGATGAGGCCGAGGTGCGCAGGATCCTGCTGTCGTACGAACGGATTGCCCGTCACGCCCACAAGTACGCCCATGTGGCCCGGCTGCACCTGGCGCTTTCCCCGGTGTTGCTGGAACAGTTGCGCGAACCCGGCTTCATCGATGCCTGCCGCCACTTGGCCGACGTACCGGCCATCCTGGACGGTTTGCGCAGCGCCGCCGCCATCGAGTTCATCGGCACCGGTTACCGACACGCCCCACTGCCGCTGATTCCACCGCGGGACTGGGAGGAGCAGTTGCACAACGAACGGATCGCCATGGAGGCGACCTTGGGCAGGGTGCTCAAGGGCTACGCGCCGCCGGCTGCCCTGTTCACGCCGGCAATGGTCCCGGCCCTGGTGCAGGCGGGCTATGAATACGTGCTGTTGCCCGCCACGGCCCTTGAATCCCCGGACGGCGGCGCCACGGATCCCTACCGGGTCTATCGGCTCTGTCACCAGGGGGCGTGCATTGCGGTCGTCCCCTGGGACCGGGGTTTCTCCCAGGCTCAGGAGTTCGGCCTGGATGTCGCCTGGTTCGCCGACGAGGTGCGCAACGGGGTGGCCCTGGCGCCGGTTGCCGCCGCCCCCTACCTGTTGACCACCTGGTCGGACGGCGAGAACGGCGAGTGGTTCCGGCGCCTCGACGAGGAGCACGGCTTCTTCGGCCAGTTTTTCTCGCCCTACATGGAGTTTTGCGAAACCGGCGAGTTTCCGGTGCGGCCGGTGCACCTGTCCGACTATCTGCAGTTGCACCCGCCGCTAACCCAGATCGGGCTGCGGGCGGCGCTGCCGAGCGCGGCGGACGCCAGCCTCGGCGACACCGGACCTGCCGCTCGTGAGCGACTGCTGCGCGTCGCGGCCCGCTATTGGGCCCTGGCGCAGGCGCCTGCCGGGCCGCAGGGACCCACGCCGCAGGCGCTGTTGCAGGCGCGAGAGTTGATTCTCCGGGCCGAGGATAGCGGCTACCTGCTAGGGGACGCTGCCGGCCACGAGGCGCTGCTCGGCTTATTGGACCGGGTCGAGCAACTCCTGGATGCCAAGCCGCCCACGGCAGCGCCGGCGCCACCGGCCAAGCCAACCGCCAAGCCGGCCACCCCGCCGGCGGCCAGCACGCGCAAAGGCACCAAAGGGTCGCGAACCGCCACCAAAGCGAAGGCCCGTTCGGCCAAGAAAAGGCCGCTTGGGCGCCGCCGCTGACCCCGGTAACCCAAGCCCCAAGGATGTCCCGGCGCCTGGTCGGCACGGGCTGTCCTCGGTGCTCTGGCCATGGATGGCCGGGACGGTAGACAATAGCGGGTGGCGCACTTGACCGCTGACTCCGAGCTACCCCGACCTGGCCGCAGTGCATGAAGAAGCCCAATCCCAAATTGCCCGGCATGCATGCGGCTGGCCGACACACCATGGCACGCACTGCGGGTGCTGCCGGCCGGCGCTCGACCCAGCCCGGCAAGGTCAGACCCGCGCCAGCACCCTTTTCCGCCGCTGAACTGCGCCAGATCAGCGAGCAGATTAGCGCGGCGTGGTTCCCGCCGATGGCGGCCAACCGCCTGACCCTGCTGGATATCGACCCGTGGCGGCTGCACGCCTACTGGCACGTCGCCGCCCAGGACCTGGCCGCGGCGCAGGCCAGCCTCGCCGGTGGCGGGCGAGACGCCCGTCTGGTGCTGCGCTTTACCGACCTGTCGCCCCGGCTACCCGGCGCCCAACCCCATGAGCATTTCGACATCGAGGTGGAGCAGCGCCACAACAACTGGTATCTGGACCTGTGGCGCGACGCCAAGCACTACGTGGCAGAACTCGGGTTGCGCGCCGCCGATGGCGACTTCATTGCACTGGTGCGTTCCAACGAGGTCGTTACGCCCCGCGCCGGACCCTCGCCCGAGCTGGACTTTCGCCAGATCGAGGTGCGGTCGCCCCGTGCCCTACCGGACCATGGGTCAGGGCCCGAGCCGAACCAGCGCGACTCACTGCTCCGGGACCTGTTTCCCAAGCGCCTGCAGCCGGGTGAAGACTACCCCCTGATCATTCCAGCACCCGGCGCTGCGGGGCTCGAAGAACCGGCGTTCCCTGCCCTGGACGAACTGAACGACGTCGACGCGGCGCACCGGGTACAAGTCAGCAGCGCGCCGGACCG
>JBFZDU010000202.1:0-24568 GCA_041307205.1 Gammaproteobacteria bacterium
CCCGCCGAGCGCCTGGACCAGGCGCTCGGCGACTCCGCGCTGGAGCATGCGGTCAAGCACCTCGACCCCAGGTACGTCTGTCCCATGCACCCGCAGATCGTCCGTGACGCGCCGGGCAACTGCCCGATCTGCGGCATGAACCTGGTGCCTAGGCAGGTCGCGGACCCGGCCACCGCGCGCCCCATAGTGAGCATCCGCGGCGAGATCATGCAGAGCATGGGCGTGCGCACCGCCGAGGTGCAGCGCACGACCCTGTGGCGGCACATCCGCACCGTCGGCCGGATCGCCTACGACGAGACCCGCCTCGCACACCTGCATCCGCGCGCCGCGGGCTGGATCGAACAGCTCAGCCTGCGTGCCGAGGGCGACCCGGTGCAGCGCGGTCAGGTGCTGGGCACTTTCTACTCCCCCGAGATCCTTGGCGCCCAGGTGGACTTCCTGATCGCGCTCGACGGTGCAGTGCAACCGCGGGACCGTGCCGAGAAGGCGCGCAATCGGCTGCGCCTGCTGGGTGTGCCAGAGGCCACCATCCGGCGCATCGAAGAACGGCGCGAGACCCAGAACGCCGTCCCCATGGTGGCGCCGACCGACGGCGTAGTGACCCTGCTGGGCGTGCGCGAGGGCATGTACGTCGGTCCCGAGCAGGAGATCATCACCTTGGCCGACCTGGCGAAGATCTGGGTCCTGGTGGACGTGTTCGAGCACCAGATCGACTGGCTCCAGACCGGCCTGAGCGCCGAGATCACGGTGCCGGCCTATCCGGGCCGTACCTGGGAAGGCAGGGTGCAGTACATCTACCCGGAGCTCGACCCCAGGTCGCGCACGCTGCGGGTGCGGCTGGCGTTCGACAACCCGGACGGGTCGCTCAAGGCCAATATGTTCGCGGACGTGGTGATCCACGGCGGCGCCAAGCATGAGGTCCTGGCGATTCCGCGCGAAGCGCTGATCGTCACCGGTGAACGCCAGAGCGTGGTCAAGGCGCTCGGCGAGGGCCGCTTCGAGCCGGTCGACGTGGTCGCGGGGATGCAGCGCAGCGGCCTGGTGGAGATCCTGAGCGGGTTGGCCGAGGGCGACCGGATCGTGGTCTCGGGGCAGTTCCTGATCGATTCCGAATCCAGCTTGCAGGCGAGCTTCCTGCGCATGTCCGGCGGCGACGGTGCGGTCGCCCCACCCGCCGCGCACCAGCACTGAGGGCGCCGCCATGCTCGAAAAGCTGATTGCCTGGTCGGTCCACAACCGCTTCCTGGTGCTGCTTGCCACCCTGGTCGTCACCGCCTGGGGCTGGATAGCGTTGCAGCGCACGCCGCTCGATGCCATCCCCGACCTGTCGGACGTGCAGGTGATCATCCGCACGCCGTTCGCGGGCCAGTCGCCGCGGGTGGTGGAAGACCAGGTCACCTACCCCATCACCACCACCATGCTGGCGGTGCCGGGCGCACAGGTGGTGCGCGGCTACTCGTTCTTCGGCGATTCCTTCGTCTACGTCATTTTCAAGGACGGCACCGACCTGTACTGGGCGCGGGCGCGGGTGCTGGAGTACCTCAACCAGGCGGCGGCCAGCCTGCCGGCCGGGGTGCAGCCGCGGCTCGGCCCGGACGCCACCGGCGTGGGCTGGGTCTACAGCTATGCCCTGGTGGATCCCAGCGGGCGCCACGATCTGGCGCAACTGCGCTCGCTGCAGGACTGGTTCCTCAAGTTCGAGCTGCAGACCGTCCCGGGCGTGGCCGAAGTGGCCACCGTGGGCGGCATGGTGCGCCAGTACCAGGTGGTGGTGGACCCGGAGAAGCTGCGCGCCTACGGCATCCCGCTGGCCCGGGTCACGGCGGCCATCCGCGACGCCAACCAGGAGGTCGGCGGCTCGGTGATCGAGCTGGCCGAGGCCGAGTACATGGTGCGCACGCGCGGCTATCTCACCGGCGTCGCCGACCTGGAGATCATCCCGGTCGAAGTCACGCCCGAGGGCACGCCGGTGCTGCTGCGCGACCTGGCCACGGTGCAGGTCGGCCCCGAGATGCGGCGCGCCGTCGCCGACCTGGACGGCCTGGGCGAGATCACCGGCGGCATCGTGGTGATGCGCTACGGCGAGAACGCCATGGCCACCATCGCCGGCGTGAAGGCCAAGCTCGACGCGCTCCGGCCCGGGCTGCCCGAGGGGGTCGAGATCGTCGAGACCTACGACCGCTCGAATCTGATCCAGCGCGCCGTCGACAACCTCCAGGAGAAGCTGATCGAGGAGTTCGTGGTGGTCGCGTTGATCTGCCTGGCGTTCCTGTTCCACCTGCGCTCGGCGTTCGTCGCCATCGTCACCCTGCCGCTCGGGGTCCTGGTCTCCTTCATCGTGATGGAGCAGCAGGGTGTCAATGCCAACATCATGTCGCTCGGCGGCATTGCGATCGCCATTGGCGCCATGGTGGACGCGGCCATTGTGATGATCGAGAACGCGCACAAGCACCTCGAACGTTACCAGCACGCCCACGGCCGGATGCCGCACGGCGCCGAGCACTGGCGGGTGGTGACCACGGCCGCGAGCGAGGTCGGTCCGGCGCTGTTCTTCTCGCTGCTCATCATCACGCTGAGCTTTCTGCCGGTGTTCGCCCTGGAGGCTCAGGAGGGGCGGCTGTTCACGCCGCTCGCTTATACCAAGACTTACGCCATGGCGGCCTCGGCCGGGCTGGCCGTGACCCTGGTCCCGGTGCTCATGGGCTACTTCATCCGCGGCCGCATCCCGGACGAATCGCGCAACCCCCTCAGCCGGGTGCTGATCTGGCTCTATCGCCCCAGCCTGCGCCTGGTGCTGCGCGCGCCCTGGGCGACCATGGCGCTGGCGTTGCTGCTGGTGCTGAGCCTGGCGTTGCCGCTGGGTGGCGTCGGCGGGCTGCTGGCGCCGCTGCAGTGGCCCTTCCAACTGGCCGGGGCAGTGACCGGCACGCCTTCCGCCACGGCCGACCGCATCGCGGCCTGGCGGGCGGATCTCGCCAGGGAGTGGCGCCGACGCTTCGCCGCCACTCCCTGGCTGGCGCGCTTCGCCGACGGGCTGGGGTCGGAGTTCATGCCGGAACTCGACGAGGGCGACCTGATGTACATGCCCACCACCCTGCCGGGCCTGTCCATCGGCAAGGCCCAGGAGCTGCTGCAGCAGACCGACCGGTTGATCGCGCAATTGCCCGAAGTGGAGCGCGTGTTCGGCAAGATCGGGCGTGCCGAGACCGCCACCGATCCGGCGCCCCTGAGCATGATCGAGACCGTGATCCAGTTTAAGCCCCGCGCCCAGTGGCGTCCCGGCATGACCCTCGACAAGTTGATCGAGGAGCTGGACCGGACGGTGCAATTTCCGGGTGTGACCAACGCCTGGGTCATGCCCATCAAGACCCGTATCGATATGCTGGCGACGGGCATCAAGACCCCGGTCGGGATCAAGGTGGCGGGGCCAGACCTGGCGGAGATAGAACGGATCGGCCGCGCCGTCGAGCAGGCGGTGCTGCAGGTGCCGGGCACCGCCTCGGCCTACTCCGAGCGGGTCGCCGGCGGGCGCTACATCGAAATCCTGCCCGACCGGCTGGCGGCGGCCCGCTATGGCCTGAGCATCGCCGATCTCAACCAGGTCGTGGCGGCCGCGGTGGGCGGCATCAATATCACCCAGACCGTGGAAGGCCTGGAGCGTTACCCGGTGAACCTGCGCTTTCCGCGCGAACGCCGCGACGACCTGGAAAAACTGCGCGAGTTGCCCCTTGTGACCCCGGCCGGGGCGCAGATCCCGCTCGGCCAGGTGGCGACGCTGCGCATCGTCGATGGGCCAGACATGCTCAGGAGCGAGAACGCGCGCCTGAACGGCTGGACTTTCGTCGATATCCGCGGTGTGTCGCTGGGTCACTATGTCGAACAGGCGCAGCGGGTGGTGGCGGCGCAGGTGACCCTGCCGCCCGGCTATTCCATCACTTGGGCCGGCCAATACGAGTACATGCTGCGCGCCAAAGACCGCCTGCTGCTGGTCATACCACTGACCCTGGCGATCATCTTCCTGCTGCTGTATCTCACCTTCCGCAACGCCGCCGAGGCGCTGCTGGTCATGGCGTCGTTGCCGTTTGCCCTGGTGGGGGGCTTCTGGCTGATCTACCTGCTCGGCTACAACCTGTCGGTCGCGGTCGGGGTGGGTTTCATCGCCCTGGCCGGCGTGGCGGCGGAGTTCGGCGTCATCATGCTGGTTTACCTGGACAACAGTCTCAAGGAACGGGCGGCCCTGGGACCGCTGACGCCGGCGCTGGTCAGGGAGGCCATCATGGAAGGTGCCGTCATGCGGGTGCGCCCCAAGGCCATGACGGTGGCGACCATCGTGGCCGGCCTGTTACCGATCTTCCTCGGCAGCGGCACCGGCTCCGAGGTAATGAGCCGCATCGCCGCACCCATGGTGGGCGGCATGATCACCGCGCCCTTGTTGTCGCTGTTCGTCATCCCGGCCGCCTACCTGGTGTGGAAGCGCCGGGCGGCCCGGGCGACCGCTGTCGCACCGGTCGGGTAGCTTAAGCCGCCGGCGGAACGTGCCGCTAAGCCGTGGAGTGGGCGCGACTGGCGTGCCATCCGGGGCCGAAGGTGCGGTTTGCAGATCTCAAGAACGGTACAGCCGATCTGCCCGAGCTGACCCTGGCGGAGTTGGCGGACTGGTATCCGTTCGCCGCTTGGGCGCCGGCGGCCCTGGCAGCCGTGCTGCCCGCGGCGACGCAGGAAGTCGTCGCCCCAGGACCGTTGCCGCCGGCGCGCCTGGCGCCGCGGGACCTGGTGTACCTGCGGCAGGGGGCGTTGCGCGTGCAGCCGCCGGCCGAGGTCAAGGGTGGCCGGGCACACTGGCTGCGCGCCGGAACCCCGCAGGCCCGTTTCCCGCTACCGCACCAGGATGGCCGACCCTTGCTGGTCAGCGAACCGGCGCTGCTGGTGCGGCTGCCGCGCGCCCTGGTCGAGGCAACCGCCGGCCGGCCAGCCAGCCGCCAGGGTGCGGCCAGGCCCGCTCTGCGCCTGGCCGAGCAGCAGGCCATCAAGGACTTGCATGCCTACTTCCACGCCGGCAATTGTGAGCTGCCCAGCCTGCCCGAGCTGACGCTGCGCATCGGCCGCGCCATCGACGCCACCGACACCCGTTCAGCCGATATTGCCCGACTGATTCAGCTCGACCCCGCGCTCACCACGCGCATGCTGCGGGTGGTGAACAGCGCCGCCTTCGCGGCGCGCCGGGAGATTGTTGGCGTGCGCCAGGCCGTGGACCGGCTGGGTCGTCGCCGGGTGCGTAACCTGGTGGTCAGTTGCCTGCTCAAGGGTCTGTTCGAAACCGATTCGCGGCTGCTCAAGGGCCGCATGGAAGAGATCTGGCGTCACAGCACCCAGGTGGCGGCGCTCAGTCTGGTATTGGCCCGTGTCACTCCGGGTCTGGATCCCGAGCGGGCCCTGTTGGCCGGGCTGCTGCAGGACATCGGGGCGGTGGCCGTGCTCGGGGCGCTGCGGAACTTTCCGGCGCTGACGGAAGACCCCCAGGTGTTGGACTATGTGCTCGATGCCATGCGGGTCGAGGTAGGCGTCATGACCTTGCGCTGCTGGCGCCTGGATCCGGACCTGATCGAGGTCGTCGTCAAGGGGCGGCGCTGGAGCCGCATCGGCACTGCCCTGGCGGACAATGTGGACGTGGTCCTGCTCGCTCAACTGCACGCCGCGATCGGCACACCGCGGATGGCGGCCTTGCCGCGCATCGACCAGCTGCCCGCTTACCAGAAGCTGGCGCTCGGCCAGCTATCGCCGCGTCACTCCATCGCCCTGTTGGACCAGGCCGAGGCCGAGGTGCGGGAGGTGCAGCAATTGATCGGCGGGCCCTGACCGGCGCGCCGCCAGTCGCCACGGCCGTTCAGTTGGCCAGCAGGGTGCGGGCGTCGGCGATCCGCGCGCGGGCGGTCTTGATCAGGTCCAGGCTGATCTCGGGCGTCACCTGTTTGCCGAACAGCCGCGGCAGGGCGCTGATCCGATCCGGTGGCGGCAGCGCGGTGGTGTCGCGGCGGCTTAGGCGATCATGCCACTGAGCGACGACCACCAGGTCGGCCAGGTCGGCACGACCCTGGCGATTACGTTCCCAGTTCTCCGCCTCGCGGGCCGCGGCGACAATTTCCGGGGGAAAGGTCCATTCGCGCAGGATCATGGCGCCGAGTTCGCCGCGCAGCCGGGCGATGGTCCCTTCGAGGGCTTCGGGGTCGCGCCCCAGCTGCGGGATGATCTGGGTGTAGTTGAGGATCGCGATGGTGCCGACATCGTGCACCAGGCCGGCAAGCATGGCCTCCTCGGGATCGAAACTCCTGGTGTCGTGGGCCAGCACGAAACAGTAGGCCGCCATGTCGGCGCTGTGTGACCACAGCCCGCGCATGCGCTGCTGCAGCTCGGGGCGGCGACTGCTGAACACCTCGCGCAGGCTGAAGGACACGACCAGTTTCTGCGTCGCCTTGGTGCCCAGCCGCACCACCGCGGCGGCACAGGTTTCCACCGGGTTGCGCCCGCCGTAGAAGGCGCTGTTGGCCACCTTGACCAGCTTGGCCGTCATCGCCGGGTCCGTCTCCACCACCCTGGCAATATCGCGGGCATCATTGCTGCGATCCTCGATCGCCTTGCGGATGCGCAGCGCCAGATCGGGCAGGCTGGGCAGAATCGCCTGATCGTCGCGCAGGTCGCGATACAGGCGAAAGCCCAGTTCCTGCTCCAGCTCGCGCTGGTGGCCTTCGCTGGTGTCCTCGACCCGTATGCCCTCGGGTCCTTCGTCGGTGTTGCCGCACGCCCCCGCTGCCTGCAACACCAGGTCCGGCACCCGGAAACCCTGCACCTTGCTCAAGGCTTTGACCCCGTAGAGCCGTGGGCGCAGGTTGGCGACCGGAGTTCGCGCGACCTCGGCCGTGACGTCCAGTTCGCGCAGGCGGCCGTCCGCCGCTTCCATCGCGATGCGGCCGCCGGTCAGGAAATAGGTGTAACCGTCGTCGCGGCCGGCCGCGAACAGCTGGTGGCCCTTGCGGACCTGCAGCGGCTCCAGCACCTCGGTGACGGCCTGGAGCTGCCACGCCGCAAGGTTACCGAACAGCGACAGCGATCGCAGTTGGTCGATGTTGCGCGGATCCGTGACGGTTTCCATGGTGCTGTCTTGAGCGACTGGTAAGGAGATTCCTTTAGCGTGGCAAGTCCCGCGGCGTCAGGGCAACCCGGTTGCGGCCGCGAGCGGGCCGGGGTCAAGGCGGCGGTTAGCGCTGCGCGGCGTCTGCGGTGCCGCGGTCCGCGACCCGGCATGCCCGCAAACTCAGCAACCCTCGGTTTCGGGCTCATTCCAGCAATGGCGGCAAGGCCTTGGTCAGTGCCTGGCGTTCGCCCGCCGCACTGCCGGTGAGCGCGAATCCCAGCAGTGCGCCGTCGGGGGCGACGAAGCGGGCGCGGACGCCGCCCTCGACGGCCTCTTCCTCCCAGCTGCCCGCGGCACCGCGCGGCGGTGGGGCGGCGGCCACCGGGTGCAGGGTCGTCTTGATCACGACCGGCATGGCCGGGTAGGCGACCGGCGTGGGTGTCCCGGCCAGGGTCTTGGCCAGCGCCCGCGCGGCGTGCTGGATTGGCATGACATAGGGCAGCACCAGCCCTGCCACCTCGGCGCAGTCGCCCAGGGCATAGATGCGGGGATCGCTGCTGCGCAGCTCGCGATCCGTCACTATGCCGCGGTTGACCTGGAGTTGTGCGGCGCGCGCCAGCCCGGTGGCGGGCCGCAGGCCCACGGCCGAGAGCACCAGGTCGGCAGTCAGTACGGTCCCATCGGCCAGGGTCAGCCGGTAACCCCCGGCGTAGCCGTCGACGCACTGCACCACGGTGCCCAGATGCCAGGCCACGCCGGCCCGTGCCAGGGCTGCCTGCAGGTCGCCGCCGGCCAGCGGCGGCAGCAGGGTGCTGAGCGGGTGAGGGTCGGGGCCGATCAGGTTCACCCGGCGCCCGGTCTGCACCAGATCGTTGGCGAACTCACAGCCGATCAAGCCCGGCCCGATCAGCGCGACCTGCCGGACCGCCTCGGTCAGACGGGCGCGGAACCGGGCATAGTCGTCGAGGCTGTTGACGGACAGCACCGCGGTGGCCGCATCCCCCTGCAGCGGGGGGTGAATCGGCTCGGCCCCCAGCGCCAGGACCAGGCGGCTATAACGCAGGGGACCCTGGTCGGTCCGCACCGCCCGGCCGGCCGGATCGATGGCTTCGACCCGGGTATGGGTGCGCACCGCGATGGTGTGGCGGGCCGCCATGACGGCGGCGTCAGCCGATACCAGGTCCGCAGCGGCCTGTTGGCGGGCCAGGGCCGTGGACAGCATCGGCTTGGCGTAGAAGTCCCCCGCGTCCGCCGTGACCAGCACCACGGGCGTCTCCCGGTCCAGGGCCCGGAACTCCCGGGCCAGGGTGTAGCCGGCCAGGCCGGCGCCAATGATGACGATGGGGTCGGAATTCATGGGTCAGACTCGGGTGGTAGTCAGGCTCGGCGGCAGGTGGCAGGCAGCATGGGCGAAGGGCCAAAGGGGTACCGCCCCGGTCCTGCTGGTCAGGTGCCGGATGGGATTTCTCCCTGGCCCTCGCCCTCTCCTGGGTCAGGCGGCGACTTCGACCATCTCGAAATCGACCTTGGAGACGCCGCATTCGGGGCATTCCCAGTCCTCCGGCACGTCTTCCCAGGCGGTGCCCGCAGCGATGCCGTGCTCGGGGTCGCCGACCGCCTCGTCGTATTCGTAGCCGCACACGATGCACTGAAATCTACGCATGATCTTGCTCCTCGATAAGAAAGTACTTTGTTAGTGACCATCAGGCCTGGATCTGTTCCCGTGCGTCGCGATAGCGATTGGCGTGGCGCTCCTCGACCTTGGTGAGGGCGGCGAAGCGCTTTTGCGCCTTGGCCAGGACGTCGCGGAACAACTGGGCGTGCTGGCGCGATTCGGCGATCTGCTCGTCGAATTCGGCCGCTGCATCGCTCCGGCCTTCCTCCTCTGCCAGATGACGGAACGATGGGTACATCTCGGTGTACTCGTAGGTCTCGCCGGCGATGGCAAAGTCCAGGCATTTTGCCGGATCGAGTTCGGCGGCGGGGAATAACAGATCCATGTGCCCGAAGGCATGCTGGACCTCCTGCTTGGCGGTTTCCTCGAAGACCTCGGCGGTGGCCTCGTCACCCATGGCGCGACACAGTTTGGCGAAGTACAGGTACTTGATGTGCGCCATGGACTCGCCGGCCAGGGCGGCTTCGAGGTTTTTCACCGTAATGGATTGAGTGTTGCTCGGATGCATGATGTGCCCTCAACGCTTGGCAAAGGTTAACGAAGACGGGCCCAGCATAGGGCGCGGTTTTCAATCCGTATAATTGATTATTATGTTTATTACGATAGGAATAGACGAAGACATTCCGGCCCGGAAACAAATCCCCGGGGTCGCCGGGAATGGGGCGGGAGTGGGCGGCGGAGAAATCAGCAGCGGCAGTTCGCCGGCACCGCAAGATCGATCGGCGGCAGCCCATGCCGGGCCCGGGCGTCGTTGCAGCCGGGGTTGGGAATGCCGCACAGCCCGTGCGGCTGGAAATCCCGACAGGGCCCCGGTCGGTCGGCGTAGATGCCGCAACGGACCGCCTCTCCGACCCGGCCGCCCAGGGCGACACAGCGCGGCGGATCGGTGTCGGTGCCCGTCATGGCGTAGGAGCGCGGACCGTCGCGCACCGTCAGGTCGTCTGGCACCAGACCGCCGGCACTCGCCAGTTCTCCGGCATGGAAACTCACGCGGAGCGCCGCGCAGCAGGCGCCGCAGCTGAGGCAGACGCTGGGCTTGCTCATGGGAGTGGCAGTTGCCGGTGCGCGACCCGCCCCGCCGCGGTCACCACCAATTCGCCCTCGGCCAAAGGCGTCCAGTGGTCGGCGCTGAGCGGGACGCTGGCAAAGATGACCGCCTGGCCGCCCGGGCAGCGGGCCGTGACGCCGGCGCCGCGGAACTCGCGGCAGCCGATATCCTCGCCGTTCAGCATGTGCAGACCCGGCGGCTCAAGGCTGCCGTCGGACTGGGTGCGCCGGTGCCCGTGTGCGTACAGGTACTCACCGTCGCAATAAACGAAATTGGCTGGACCCAGGGGTCGCAGGGTGGCGGCAAAGGCGGCGATCGCCGCGATCCGCGCCGGCAATGCGGGCGGGTCTGCGCTCGACCACACCGGCTCCAGCGCGGCGAGCAGCTGGGCGAATGCGATCTCCGAGTCGGTGTCGCCAACCGGCAGCCAACGGCTGCCGTAAGGTTCGGGCGGGAGCTGGATGTCGTCGAGGTCGCCGTTATGGGCGAACACATGCTGGCGCCCGCCCAGGGTGCGCACGAAGGGTTGGGTATTGCAAAGGGCGCGTTCGCCGCGGGTGGCCGAGCGCAGGTGCGACACCAGCAGCCGCACCGGGGGCAGGGCATGCTCCATGCAGCGCAGCAGCGGACTCTCCGCGGCCGGATGCGGTTCGCGCGCGAGGTAGACGTCGCAATCTTCGTAGGCGGCCAGGCCCCAGCCGTCGGCATTGGTGGCGTCCCGCCCGCCGCGGCGGGCCAGCTGCGCCAGCGAAAAGGTCAGGTCGACCGGTCGGGCGGCATTCAGGGCGAACAGTTCGCACACGGGGACATTGTCACGGGTGGGTTCATTGTCCTAGTCATTCTACGGGATTGCGCCGGGCTTGACTCCGGTCACCCGGTGGCGGCTCGGTCCGCGCTAGGTTGAAATCAACTCAGGCGGAGGGGGACCCAGATGCAGATCGCATTCCATGGCGCAGCCGGCGAGGTGACTGGATCCTGCCACCTGGTCTCGGCGAATGGCCACCAGGTACTCCTGGATTGCGGCTTGATCCAGGGCCGGCGCCAGGACGAACAGCGCAACCGCGAACCCTTTCCGTTCGATCCTGCGCAGCTCGGCGCCGTGGTGCTGAGTCACGCCCACCTCGATCACAGCGGGCGTCTGCCCTTGCTGGTCAGTCAGGGCTTTCGCGGGCCCATCTACTGCCACCCCGCGACCCGCGACTTGTGCGCGATCATGCTGCGCGATGCCGCTTACCTTGCCGAGAAGGACGCCCAATGGCAAAACCGCAAGCGCGAGCGCAAGGGCCTGGCGCTGGTCGAACCCCTGTACACGCAACGCGACGCGGAGCGCGCCATCGAGCAGTTCGAGACGCTTGACTATGGCGCGCGGCGCCAGCTCCTGCCGGGCCTCGAGCTGCGCTTTCAGGACGCCGGGCATATCCTGGGTTCCTGTCTGGTGGAGCTGTGGCTGGAGGAGCACGGCAACGCCCGCAAACTGGTTTTCAGCGGGGACCTGGGGCAGCCGGGCACCCCATTGCTGCGCGATCCGGTGCGCATCCGCGACGCCGACCTGGTGCTGCTCGAAAGTACTTACGGCGATCGACGGCACCGACCCTGGGAACAGACCAGGCAGGAACTCGGCGAGGTGCTGGAGGCGTCGCGCAACGACGGCGGCAACGTGTTGATCCCGGCATTCGCCGTGGACCGCACCCAGGAGCTGCTATACCTGTTCGCCCGGCATTTCGACGAGTGGGGCCTGGGCAAGCACGAGATCTTTCTCGACAGCCCGCTGGCGATCGCGGCGACCGAGGTGTATCTGCAGCACGCCTACCTGTTCGATCGCGAGGCCGCGGCCGCGTTTCGCCGGCACCAGGAACAATCCCTGCTGCCAAACCTGCATTTCAGCCGCACCAGCGAACAGTCCATGGCGCTGAACAAGATCCGCGGCGGCGCCATCATCATCGCCGCCAGCGGCATGTGCAGCGGCGGGCGCATCCTGCACCATCTGAAGCACAATGCCTGGCGGCGCGAGACCCAGATCGTCATCGTCGGCTTCCAGGCCAAGGGCACCATCGGGCGGATGCTGGTCGACGGTGCCGCGCACATCCGCCTGTGGGGCGAGACCGTCCGCGTCGGCGCCCAGGTGCACACCATCGGCGGCTTGTCGGCGCACGCCGACCAGAAGGCCCTGTGCGACTGGTACGACGGCTTCGCCCACCGCCCCCCGGTGGCGCTGGTGCACGGCGAGACCGAGGCCCGCGAGGTGCTGGCTGTGCGCTTGCGCGAGGAATACTTGGCCCGGGTATGGACTCCGGGTCCTGGGGATCGCATCGATCTGCTGCGTGGCGAAGCGCTCGCCCGGCGCGGCTGAGCCGGCCATCCCGTCGCCTGCAGCCGCTGGTCAGGGGCCAGCGATTCGGTTGCCGCTTCAGCGGCGCACGCCCGCCTTCGCCAGCGCATCGGCCAGGGCATTCCCGGCTGGTGTGGTGTCGCTCCGACCCGGTTCGCGGCGGGGTTTGCCCTGGCCACCGCCGCTCGGCTTGCGCTCGTCACGCGGTGCTGCCGGCGCCTGGCGCTTCCGTCCGGATGTGTCGGACAGACGCATGCTCAGCGCAATGCGTTTGCGTGCCAGGTCGATCTCCAGCACCTTGACCTTGATCACCGCGCCGGTCTTGATCACCTGACGCGGGTCCTTGATGAATTTCTCGCTCATGGCCGAGATGTGCACCAAGCCGTCCTGGTGCACGCCGACGTCGACGAAAGCGCCGAAGTTGGTGACGTTGGTGACCACCCCCTCCAACACCATGCCGGGTACGAGGTCCTTGAGTTCCTCGACCCCCTCCTGGAAGGCGGCAGTCTTGAACTCGGGGCGCGGATCGCGGCCGGGCTTCTCCAACTCCGCCAGGATGTCCTGCACGGTCGGCAGGCCGAAGCGCGCATCGACATATTGGCGGGCGTTCACGGCCCGCAGGAAGGCCCCGTCGCCGAGTACCGCCGCCAGCGGTCGGCCGCTGGCGGCGAGGATGCGCTCGACTACTGGGTAGGCCTCGGGGTGGACTGCGGAGGCATCCAGGGGGTTGTCACCGCCGCGGATGCGCAGAAAGCCGGCGGCCTGCTCGAAGGTCTTCTCGCCCAGACGCGGCACCTTAAGCAGCTGGCGGCGATCGCGGAAGGCGCCGTGGGCGTCGCGGTGCGCGACGATGTTCCCGGCCAGGGTCGCCGACAGCCCGGACACTCGGGCCAGCAGGGCCGGCGAGGCGGTATTGAGATCCACACCGACCGCGTTCACGCAGTCCTCGACCACGGCATCCAGGCCGCGCGCCAGCTTCACCTGGCTGAGGTCGTGCTGGTACTGGCCGACACCGATGGACTTGGGATCGATTTTGACCAGCTCGGCCAGCGGATCCTGCAGGCGGCGCGCGATGGACACAGCGCCGCGCAGCGACACGTCCAACTCCGGCAGTTCCCTGGAAGCGAGTTCCGAGGCCGAGTACACCGAGGCGCCGGCCTCGCTGACCATGAGCTTGTGCAGCCGCAGTTCCGGGTGGCGTTGGATCAGCTCGGCGGCCAACTTGTCGGTCTCGCGCGAGGCGGTGCCATTGCCGATCGCCACCAGGTCGACCTGGTGTTTCTGGCACAGCGCCGCCAGGGTCGTGAGCGCCTGGTCCCACTGCTTGCGCGGCACGTGCGGGTAGATGGTCGCGGTGTCCAGCACCTTGCCGGTCGCGTCGACCACGGCCACCTTGACCCCGGTGCGCAGCCCCGGATCCAGGCCCAGGGTGGCACGCGGCCCGGCGGGCGCGGCCAGCAGCAGGTCGTGCAGATTGTTCGCGAACACCCGGATGGCCTCATCCTCCGCGGCCTCGCGCAGCCGCGTCTTCAGTTCCAGGTCGAGGCGGGTCAGCAGCTTGACGCGCCAGGTGTAGCGCACCGTTTCGCGCAGCCAGGCGTCGGCGGGACGGCCTTGGTCGCGGACGCCGAAGCGGGCGGCGATCAACGACTCCGGCAGGGTCCGGCCGTCGGCGTCCTGGTCGATATCGAGTTCGACCTGGAGCACACCCTCGTTGCGGCCGCGGAACAATGCCAGGGCGCGGTGCGAAGGGATATCTTTGATCGGCTGGGCGAAGTCGAAGTAATCGCTGAACTTGGCGCCCGCCTGTTCCTTGCCCGGTGCCACGGTGGATTTGAGCCGGGCGTGGTCCCAGAGCCAGTCGCGTACCTGGCCGGCCAGCTCGGGATCCTCGGCCCACTCCTCCATCAGGATCTGGCGTGCCCCGTCGAGCGCGGCCTTGGCGTCGGCCACCCCCAGGTCCGGGGCGACGAAGCCGGCCGCGCTGCGCTCCGGCTCCTGGCTCGGGTCGGTCACCAGCAGCTGCGCCAGGGGCGCCAGGCCGGCCTCGCGGGCAATCTGCGCCTTGGTGCGGCGCTTGGGCTTGTAAGGCAGGTACAGGTCTTCGAGCCGGGTCTTGGTGTCGGCCGCGAGGACGTCGTCGCGCAGTTGCGGCGTAAGCTGGCCCTGGTCTTCGATGCTCTTGAGCACGCTGGCTCGCCGGTCTTCCAGCTCGCGCAGATAGCCGAGGCGTTCTGCCAGCGTGCGCAACTGGGCATCGTCCAGGCCGCCGGTGGCCTCTTTGCGGTAGCGGGCGATGAAGGGCACGGTGGCTCCCTCGTCGAGCAGTGCGATGGCGGCCGCCACCTGGGCGGGACGGGCGGCGAGTTCGCCGGCGATGCGGTCTGGGATGGGCGGCAACACGTCGGGATCTCCGGACAGAAAACGCCCGGCAGGTTACTACGCAGCCGCCACCCTGTCGCCGTTGATGCCGGGCCGCGATTCGGCCCGGCTCAAGGCCAGATGCCGCGCTCCAGCGTCGCACAGGCGACTCGCTCCACGGCGAGGGACAGGGCGGCCGTGCGGAGCAAGCGGGCGCCGATGTCTTCCACGGCCGCCTGTTCGGACATGGTGAAGTGCCGCGCCAGCACCGCGTCGGTGGCCAGGTGCAGCTTGCGCGCGAGCTTTTGTTCGACCAGATCGGCATCCCAGGTGTCGTTCTGAGAGTTCTGGACCCATTCGAAATAGCTCACCAGCACCCCGCCGGCGTTGGCCAGGATGTCGGGCAGCACCGGGATGCCGCGTTGCTGCAGGATCCGGTCGCCGGCCGGGGTGGTCGGCCCGTTGGCGGCCTCCACCACCAGCCGCGCGCGCACCCGGCCGGCGCTGTCCCCGTTGAGTTGGTTGCCCAGGGCCGCCGGGACCAGAATGTCGCAATCCAGGGCCAACAGGTCATCGCCGGTCAGGCTGCGGCTGCCGGGTAGCCCGACCACGGTGCCGTGTTCGCGTTTGTGGGCGAGCACCGCGTCCAGGTCCAGGCCCTGGTGGTCAGCGGCCGCGATGGCGCCTCGGGAATCGCCCAGCGCCACGATGCGGGCGCCTTTGGCCTGGAACAAGCGGGCCGCCGCCACGCCGACGTTGCCAAAGCCCTGGATCGTCACCCGGGCATTGGTCAGGCTGTTCAGGGTGCCCAGGCTGCCGCGCTCCAGGAACCGCTCGGTGGCGTACACCACGCCGTTGCCGGTGGCGTCGCGCCGGCCTTCCGAGCCGCCCAGATCGAGCGGCTTGCCGGTGACCACGGGGCGGTTGTTGCGACCCGGGTGCATGACGTCGTAGGTGTCGTAGATCCAGGCCATGGTCTGGGCATTGGTGTACATGTCGGGCGCGGGGATGTCGGTATGCGGGCCGATGTTGTCGCCCAGTTCTGCTATGAACCGGCGCGTTATACGGCGCAGTTCCGCCGGCGAGAGCGTCTTGGGATCGCACACCACGCCGCCTTTGGCTCCCCCGAAGGGCACACCGATCAGGGCGCATTTCCAGGTCATCAGCGCCGCCATGGAGCGCACCTCGTCCAGCGTCAGCCCGGGGTGGTAGCGGATGCCGCCCTTGCCCGGACCCAGGACCCGGTTGTGCACCACCCGGAAACCCCAGAAGCTCTGCACCGAGCCGTCATCCATCTCGATCGGGAAACACACCGCGATGCTGCGCTTGGGCTGGGCGAAGAAATCGATCAGGCCCTGTTTGAGCCCCGCCACGCGCGTGGCCGCATCGCGAAACCGCTGCTGCACCTGGTGCAGCGGGTCAAGGTCTTCCGGCGTTTCGGTCATCTGCAGTTCTCCGGTGTTGTGGCGACGGCCGCGCGGCGGCCCGAGCATAGATGATACGGCGCGGGGTTGGCTGGGGCCGGGCCTGCCGGTTGCGGAACCATAGGCTTGACCTGGAGTCGTTGTTAGGGATCGGCTCGCGAGCGGCGCTGCGGTGCCCAGGATCTGCAAGTACAGCAGCGGCGAAGTTGGCAACTATCTCGGCACCAGCGCCCACGCTGCGGTATTAAGAGCGCGTCGGCCTGCTGCCGCGGGTGGTGCGCAACCCTGGTCGCCGGCGCCGTTGTTCGAGCCCGGACCTGGCTGGCCCGGCCGCGCTTCAGCCGGCGTGGCCGGGCGACGGATTTCACCCTGGCCGAGACCGCGGCACGGACCGAGCCCCTGAACGTACTGCGCGACGAGCTGCTGGGACTGGTGCAACACTGCCGGTCCAGCACGGATCACTGCCCTATCATCCGGCGTATGGACGCCGACTGACCCGAGGACCGAATCATGAGTTACGAGCTTGCGGTTGAGAACATCAAGTGCGGTGGTTGCGCCAATACCATCCGCACGCGCCTGCTGGAAGACCCGCGGGTACAGCAGGTGACCGTCGACGTCGCGGGGGGCAAGGTTGCGGTCGAAGGCGACGCCAGCGCCCGCGACGAGATCGCCATGCAGCTGGCGCGGCTGGGCTATCCCGAGGTTGGGTCCGTGGAAGGGCTCAAGGCCGCGGCCGCCAAGGCCAAATCCTTTGTCAGTTGCGCGATCGGACGTATAGACAATATGAAAGGCGGCTGAGCACTGCCCGCCATGCGCGACTCGTAAAGTCCGTCGGGTGCTGCTGGACGGCCGGCCGTATCGGCAAACTGACGGATCGCCGAGAGGCTCCTGGCGAGCGTGCACCCGGACGGGCGCAATTAGGTGTAGGATGCACCGGCGGCACCGTACATGGATCAAGATCGTGTGCGACCGTCGGGCCGCAGTCCCCCGCAACCAATCGCCGGAGTCGCTGGCTGGGCACTGACACCCGCTTGGCAGCCAAGATGGCGAGTTGGCACCTTCCCACAGGCAAACACCAAGCCGCGGCGGGTGTCGATGACGGCCGGGCGTGCCTGCGGTCCTGAGGACTGGAAAAATAGTTCTTTAGTATTTAAGAATTTTCTGATACAGTTCTCATCACTGAGCCGCTGAAGCCGCACCAAGGCTGCTCTTCAGCCACCCGGGCAACTGGGCGGAACCATAAATCCCGAGTAAAGGAATTTCAAAATGTCGAAAATTATCAAAGCCGCCGCTGTTGCCGCTGTTCTCGCCGCTTCCGCTTCCGCCTCTGCATGGTGGGGCGGTGGTCCCTGGAACGGCTTCGGCGACGGCATGGGTGACGGCTTCGGCGACTTCAATATGAACATGAGCGGTCGCAGCAACGTCTACGGTCGTGGCACTGGCTACGGCTACGGCGCACCTTACTACGGCGGCTACGGCCCCGGTTACGGCGCCCCCTACGGCGGCGGCTACGGCATGCCCTACGGCGGCGGCTACGGTGCTCCTTACGGCGCTCCTTACGGCATGCCTTACGGTGGTCCGGTCGCTCCGGAAGCACCTGCCACGAAGTAACGATTCCCAGCCGGGCGTCAAACCCGGGTGATATCGGCACAAGGATGTGCATGAAAGCGGGCTTCGGCCCGCTTTTTTGTTGGATCGCCTCCACACCACTTGATGTGGCACGTCCCGGGTAGGTTGCTGACCTCTGGCCTGCAGCCGCATCGCAGCTGCCGGTTGGCTGGATCTCCCTCGGACGGATAGCCGTAAGCGCTTGCGTTGTGGTTTCGCCACACGCATTTCAGGGGTCGGAAGCAGCTAGACCAGGACCGAGAGTCGGTTGCGTCATGCCGGAGCTCGGCCAGCGATCGGACACGCCTTGTCGTGGCGGAGCTGGCGCAATACGCGCCGGACTGGGTGTCGGTACAGCACCGCAGCCTGCGACTCCACCGGTTCGCTGCGCCACCACGGCCGCCCCGTCCTGCTCGCGCGCCTGGGTGGTCGGGAACCCGGGTATGCCACCGGCTGACGCCGGCGGGCATTGGCGCTACAGTTTGAGCAGCATGGGAATTCCGGCAACGACTTCAACAATCGAGGCAGGGGTGCAAATGACGGTGCAACGGCGACGGGGGTTGCGATGCCTGGCGGTGGGGCTGCTTGGGTGTGCGGGCCTGCATCTGTCGGCCGCCGCGGGCGAGTTCGAGCGTGGCCGTGCCCTGTACGAGAATCACTGCCGATCCTGCCACGAGAGCTGGGCACACACCCGTGCGGGCCGGGTGGTCAACACCCTCGCAGGACTGCGGGAGCGGGTGGCGTCGTGGAGCGTGCATAGCGGCCTCAACTGGCGTGCCGAAGAGATCGACGACGTAACCGACTATTTGAACCGGCGCTTTTACCAGCTCGCGCCCTGAAACCCGCGCAAAGTACCCCGGCTCACACCACCCCGCGCGAGCCCGTCGTTCCGCACGGCGGCGCGCGATGCGCCGATGGATTTTCCGCGGCGCCCGCAAGCGCTACCCGGGCATGGCCGATTGCGGCGACAATCGCGACCGCAGGTCGCCGCTGCAGCGGGAAACCAGGGAAACCGAGCCGATGAAGAGCATTGCCGTGTTCAACAACAAAGGGGGAGTAGGCAAGTCGACCTTGACCCTGCTGATCGCGGATTTCTTCTCTTCCACCAGCGTCACCATCCATGACCGCCAGGCACGCGTGCTGGTGCTGGACCTTGATGCGCAGAACTCCAGTGCCACGGCGCTTGCCGGCCAGGACGTCGTGCACAGGATGCAAAAGCAGAATGCGACCGTGGGCGGTTTGCTGGAGCAACTGCTCAAGGGTGCCCGACCGGCGCTGTCGGACTACCTGATCACGCGCCTCCCCAGTGCCACGGCAGCGCGCAAGATCCCGTTGGGAAGACTCTGGACCCTGGTCTCGGATCCGGATGCGGCCATGCAGCTGGAGGAAAAATATCGCGACCGGATTGCCATCGCGATGCACGAGCGGCTGTGGCCGTTGCTCGAAAAGCTGTTCGATATCGTCCTAATCGATCTGCCGGCCAACATCGATCGTCGCAACTACCTGCCCATGGCAGCCTTATCGGCCGTCGATCATCTGTTGATCCCTACCGAACCATCCAGGATCACGGTGAACGCCCTGGGTAAGACGTTCGACATCGTGCGCGACGTGCAGGGCGCCGCGCGTCAGCGTGGCAGCAAGATTCCCAAGGTGGTGGGCATAGTGCTTAACAAGACCGACCGGCGTACCAAGCAGTACCGCCTGCATGCCAAGGAGATCGGCCTGATCGCCGGCCAGGTCGATTCGCTGGTGTTCGAAAACTTCCTGCCGCCCGCGCCCACCCTGGCGACGGCAACCGACGACAGCCAGCAGTTCGAAAGCCTGCGCGAACGTTACGACTCCTATTACGACCACGTCCGCAAGGTGTCCAGGGAACTGGCCGAGCGCTGCGGCTACGTCGCCACGAAAAAGAGCACGGCAAAGGCGTAGCGCGCGATCACTGGCCGCCCCGCCAGCTTGGGTATGCGGTTTTGTCGCGCGGATACTGCAGCAAAGGTCGAGCGCCGCAAATTTTGAGTGAGAGAGATGGCTTACACTTGATTCGTGGGTCTGGCCGGCGGGCGAGGATCGACCGCCGCCCCGGTGCAACCGCCGAGGAAAGGAAGGTTCGGCTTGGAAAGCAGCGATGACATGCCGGTAGTTGACGCGGAGCGCGAAGTCTTTGCCGCGCGGATAACGCAGTGTTACCGGCAACTGCCCATTTCCCTGGGCGTCAACTTGTCTATCGGACTGTTGCTGACCGGCGTGCTCTGGGACGCTGTCCACAAAACGACCCTGGTGGTCTGGTTGCTGTTCCTGGTGGCAGTCACGGCCGCGCGCTATGAGGTGCTGCGCGCCTTCCGGGAGACGCTGCGTTGCGCGCCACTGGACTATGCTGCCTGGAAGGTCTATTTCCTGGCGGGCGCCTGCGCCGCGGGCTTGGTGTGGGGCGCTGCCGGGGTGCTGCTGTTTCAACCCGATTCCTTCACTCACCAGGTATTTCTGGCCTTCGTGCTCGGCGGTATGGTGGCCGGCGCCATCCCGCTGCTGTCCGCGGTCGACCACGCCTTTGCATGCTTCGCTGTGCCGGTGGTCTCGTCGATCGGCGTGCGGATGCTGCTGGTGGGCGACTCGGTCCACTTGACCATGGGCCTGATGATCCTGATCTTCGGATTCGCCATGCTGGCCGCGTCGGCCCAGGTGGGGCGGCTGTTTCGTGACGCCAACGAACTGCGCTACAAACTCTCGTCCTCGATGGCGGCCCGCCAGGTGCTGCAGCAGAAGCTACGCCTCGACGATCTCACCGGTATTGCGAACCGGCGCATGTTCGAAGAAGGGCTCGCCAGGGAGTGGGGCAGGGCCCAACGCGACGGCGATGTGCTTTCGGTCATCAGTGCCGATATCGACCACTTCAAAATGTACAACGATCACTATGGTCACCCCGCCGGCGATAGGTGCCTGGTGCAAGTCGCGCACGCGATGGAGGCCGGGCTGTATCGTCCAGGCGATTTCGTTGCTCGTATCGGCGGCGAGGAGTTTGCGTTTCTGCTGCCCGGCACAGCGCTGGATGGCGCACGTGCCGTCGCGGAGCACATCCGTAAGCGGGTACAGGAACTGAATCTGGAGCACCCGGGCTCGCCGGTGGCCCCTCAGGTGACTATCAGCCTGGGGATCGCATCTTCCGACCACCCGGGCATCGCCTCGGCAGAGGCACTGCTCCTGGCATCTGATGTCGCCCTCTACGAGGCGAAGCGCCGCGGGCGCAACCAAGTGGTGGCTCACGCGGCGTAAATTTCATCGCGCCGCGTCGGATCGGGGCCACGGCCGGTCCTGGCGTTCCGCTGGCCGACCGCGGCAGCGTTCGTTACCGCGCAGAAAGATCCACCTCCAAACGACTGGAGGTGGAATGGCGCTTTATTCAACGGCTGGCGGTTCGGGTGCCTTCATCACCTTTTTGCGGCGCCGCGGCTTCTTGCCCGCGGCCTTCAGTGCCGCTGCGGCACTGCGTTCATAGCCCTTGAGGTAGGCGGCATGTGCTTTCTGGTGCGCCTTGTGTAACTTGATTACCAAGCGTTCGGCGGTGCGCATTTCCGCTGCTGCCGTGCGTGCGGCGGCCTTGGCCTCGGCCACGCTCGCCCTCAGGCCGGCAGCACGCTCGCGTTGCTTTGCCTTGGCGGCGCCAGTCGTGGCGGCCGCGATCGCTTCCTTGGCCTTGTCAGCCCGGGCCTGGATGGCAATCACGGCGTCGTTGGCGCGTTCGACCGCCTTCTGGGCTTTGGCGAACTGCCGGACTGCTTCCTTGTTTACCTTGGAAACGGTCACGTCCGCGACCGCTTCGACGACGGCTGCGATATCAGGCCCCTTGCGGGCGGCGCGTTTCTTCTTGACGCGGGTTGTCGGTGCTTTGGCCATTAATGGCTCCTCAGTCTGGTGTTGATGTTATGGATTTACCGGAGGCCACCGAAGTATAAGCGCAATCCCGTGTTAATCAGCACGCTGGCCTGGGCAGTGCTGGCTGTTGTCAAGTCGCGTGCCGCCTTGTGAGCACTATCAACTGTTCACGATGGCGCGCTGATGTCGTGTTTGCTTGCCGTTAAACCGGCCTCTCTACCCGCGGCCGCAATTTCGGGCCAAGCCGACTGCGGCTATTCCGAACACGGTTGCCCGGTGGTCGCTGCCCGGCGCGCTGCGGCCGCGCGGGGATGCGTTTGACAAGTGCACCGGCCGGTCTAGAATCGACGCTTGCTGCAACGCAGCAAAGCCCTATCACCCAGGAGCAACCCCCACATGACCCAGGTCCCAGAGCAGGACGCCGATTTCGAGATCAACCGTGCGGCGCTCGAGTACCACCAGTTTCCCAAGCCCGGGAAGCTGGGCGTGACCGTTACCAAGCCGGCTGAGACCCAGCGTGATCTGGCCCTGGCTTACTCGCCCGGGGTAGCGGCGCCGGTGCGCAAGATCGCCGAGAACATCGAGGACGCCTACCGCTACACCAATAAAGGCAACTTGGTGGGCGTGATTACGGACGGCACGGCGGTACTTGGCCTGGGCAATGTCGGTCCACTGGCCGGTAAGCCCGTGATGGAAGGCAAGGGCGTGCTGTTCAAGCACTTTGCCGACATCGACGTGTTCGATATCGAGGTGCACGCCAAGCGGCCGCAGGAGTTCATCGAGACGGTGATGCGCATCGCGCCCACCTTTGGCGGTATCAACCTGGAGGATATCGCGGCGCCGCACTGTTTCGAGATCGAGCAGGCGCTGATCGAGCAACTGGACATCCCGGTGTTCCACGACGACCAGCACGGCACTGCGATCATCATCGCGGCCGGGCTGCTCAATGCGCTGGAACTGCAGGGCAAGCAACTTCCGGAGGCTCGAGTCGTCGTCTTGGGCGCCGGTGCGGCCGGCATCGCCGCGGTCCGTTTGCTGATCACCATGGGTGCGCACCGCGACCACATTCTCGTCCTCGATCGCAACGGCGTCATACATACCGGACGCAAGGACCTGAACCCCTACAAGTTCATGGTCGCCGCGGACACCGAGCGACGCACCCTGGAGGACGCGATGGAAGGGTCCGACGTATTCATCGGGGTGTCGGGTCCGGACCTGGTCACTAAGGGCATGCTGGCCGCGATGGCACCCAGGCCCATCGTGTTTGCGCTGTCCAATCCGGTACCGGAGATCCGCCCCGAGGTCGCCTGGCAGGTGCGCGACGACCTGATCATGGCCACCGGTCGGTCGGACTATCCCAACCAGGTCAACAACGTGCTCGGCTTTCCCTTTATCTTCCGCGGCGCCCTCGACGTCCGGGCGCGCCGCATCAACGAGGATATGCAGATTGCCGCCGTGCATGCGCTGAAGGACCTGACCCACCAGCCGGTGCCGGTCAAGGTGCTCCAGGCCTATGGCCTGGACGAGTTGGGCTTCGGCCGCGAGTACATCCTCCCCAAGCCGTTCGACGGCCGGCTGCGCGAGGTGATCCCCGCCGCGGTGGCGCGCGCCGCGATCAACAGCGGGGTGGCGCGGGGGGACTGGCCGGCACACTATCCGTCGTTCTAGCCGGCCGCCGGCTCGCTCGTCCGGGGAAGATGCGGTAGCCTTGCCTTGATTTGCCGCCAACACCGGGTGCGGTTATCGCCAAACGACGCGGAGGCCGAGCATGCAGAAGGTAGCCATCGTGGGGGCCGGGCGGGTGGGTGAAACCACCGCCCAGATCCTGGCCGAAGAAGAGTTGTGCCGCGAGGTGGTATTGATTGACGTGCGCGAGGACACCCCCCAAGGGGTGGCGCTGGACATTTTTCAGACCGCACCCTTCTTCGAATTCGACACGCGCGTCTCGGGCAGCAACGACCCCGCTGCGATGGCTGGCGCCGACTTGGTGGTGGTGACGGCCGGCGTACCGCGCAAGCCCGGCATGTCGCGCTCAGACGTGCTCGACACCAACGTCAGGGTCATCGACGGCATCATCGACGACATCCTGGTTCACGCCCCGGATGCCCTCGTGATCATGGTGACCAACCCGGTGGACGTCCTCACGTACCGGGTTTGGCAGCGTACCGGCTGGGATCGGGCCCGGGTGCTCGGCCAGGCCGGGGTGCTCGACGCGTCGCGCATGGCCGCCTTCATTGCCATGGAAACCGGCTTCTCGAGCCGCGATATCACGACCATCGTACTTGGCGGTCACGGCGATACCATGGTGCCGGTGCCGCGCTACTGCACGGTGAATGGGATACCGGTGTCGCATTTCATTCCAGAGGCACGCTTGCAGGAGATCGTCGAGCGGACGCGCCAGGGTGGTGCAGAGATCCTGGCGCTGCGGAAGAATTCGAGCGCTTATGATGCACCCGGAGCCTCCGTTGCCGCCATGGTGGACGCCATCAGTCACAACCGCCGCCGGTTGCTGCCCTGTGTCGCGATCCTCGCGGGTGAGTATGGCCAGACGGACATTGCCATGGGTGTGCCCTGCCTGATCGGCGAGGCAGGTTTGGAGGCGGTGATCGAGCTGCCGCTCAACGATGTCGAGTTGGCTCAGTTCGTGCAGTCGTCGGATTCCGTCCGGGCGGATATTTCCCGGCTGGCGTAATGTCGCGCTGATTGACCGACCCGCCCGGCGGCGGGTCGCGTGCCCCGCAGTAGAGGAGTCGTGTCATGGCCGATCGCAAAGCAACCTTGGTCCTTCCCGGTAGCAGCCTACCCCTCGAGCTCGACCTGCTCTCCGGCACGGTGGGTCCCGATGTGATCGACATCTCGTCGCTGTACGGACAGGCCGGGGTGTTCACCTATGACCCGGGTTTCGTCTCCACAGCGAGTTGCCACAGCAGCATCACCTATATCGACGGCGAAACCGGCATCCTGCGCTACCGCGGCTACCCGATCGAGCAGCTGGCGGAGCACAGTTCCTTCCTGGAGGTGGCCTACCTGTTGCTGCATGGCGAGTTGCCTGCCGCGCTGGAGCTGGAGGCGTTCAAGCACATCATCACCCGCCACACGATGCTCAACGAGTCGCTGCTGCGCT
>JBFZDU010000203.1:0-5426 GCA_041307205.1 Gammaproteobacteria bacterium
CGCTGCCACTGCCCGCCAACCAGCTTCATCGGGTACTTGAGGCGGCGTTCGCCGTGGCCGTGCTCGCGCACCGAAGCGCCCTTGGCGCAGTGCGCCCCGCGGTTGAACGGGTGGTCGAAGGCCGGCTCCTGGCCGGTCCAGACGCCGTTCTGGACCTCGGCGACGATGCCGCAGCCCACCGAACAGTGGGTGCAGATGGTGCGCACGGTCTGGACGACACCGGCCGCCGGGGCATCGGTGGCCGCCGCCTTTTTCATCATGCCGGGGGTGAACATGCCGCCCAGGGCGAGCCCGCCGGCGGCCAGGCCGGAGTTGCGCAGGAACTCGCGGCGCGTGGTGCCGCGGCCGGTCGTCACCGCGGTCACGGCCGCCGGTGCGCCGGCTTGGTTGGAGACCTTGGTCAGTTTCATGGTGCTCGTCCTCCTGATCGCCTGGTCGGACCCGTTGGTCTCAGACCGCCGCGGACTGGTAGTAATCGATGACGTGCTGGGTCAGCTGGTAGCCCTTGGACTGCGCCTGCGGCGTTTCCGCCGCGGCGGCGGCAAGCTGGGTCGGCAGCGCGGCGGCCGCGGCCACCGCCGGCGCGGTGGTGGTCAGATCGCGCAGGAAACGCCGCCGCGATGGTTTGAAGTCGTTGCTGTCGGTCATGGTTCGGTCTCCTTAACGGTGATTCCGGGGCTCGCGCTACAGCCGCATGGCGAAGTAGCGGTTTTCCAGTTCGGTGTAGGCGCCGCCGAAGCGCGCCACCGCCCGATACAGGCAGGCGGCCTGGGCGACTTCCAGATCGGCGAAGAAGTGCGCCAACCAGGGGGCCAGGTGACGCCTGAAAAAGGCCTCCTGGGTCGCATGCGGCGCGTCGTCCGCGATCAGCATGGCCATGACCTCGCACAGGGCAGCCACGTGGTCTTCGGGTTCGCAAACCTCTGCCTGGCGCTCGAAACCCAGGGCCGCCAGGTCGTCGCGCAACTCGCTGAGCGGCTGCTCCATGAGAAAGCCGGTCAGGTACCAGGACCCGTAAGGCACCAGCTCACCGCGTCCCAGGCCGATGAACAGCGCGTGAAACTCCGCCGCCACGGCACCCGGATCGGCCGCACGCGCGGCCAGACCGAGCAGGCGCAGTGCCGTGGCCACCGCGTCTTCGGCGCGGCGTTCCGGCAGGTCATAGCCGCGCAGCCGGGCCAGCAGGGCCGCATCCGGGGGCGAGCGCAGCAGGGCGGCCAATAGCCCGTAGGCGGCAGCGCGCAACTGCTGCTCAGCGGCCGGGCGCGGTGCGTCGGCGCGGGGCGGGGCGGTGCTCAGGGCGCTGCCGGTGGCGGATAGCATGTCGGTCATCTAAGGAAAGCCTCGTAAGGACGCAGCAAAGCCCGATCCACCGTTGGCGGGAGAAAAATCCAAAAAACTGCCATCAGATCCGAAGCCGGCGGACCGAGTGCGTCGAATTGCCACGCGGCCGGACGGAACGGCCCGGACAAAGTGTCCGGGCTGCCGCCCTTTGGCGTGGGTCGGCCCAGCGGCGGTCACAGCTCGCCCTGGCGCATCAGGTCGGCGACGCGGCAGTTGTCACACATCGACAGACGACGGCGTGCCGCCTCGTCCTGGTACATCCAGTGACTGGCCAGCTTCTGCTGCATCCGGGTGATCACCGAGCGGGTGGCGAAGGGCTTGCCGCAGCTGACGCAGCAGAAGGGTTCTTCGGCCTTGAGGGCCACCGGCTGGCGGCGCCGTTCGGCGTCGTACAGCGCCCGCGGTTCGAGGTGCATCACCTGTTCCGGGCAGGCCCGGGCGCACAGACCGCATTGCACACAATTGCCTTCGAACAAGCGCAGGGCGGGGCTGTCGCCACCGTCGGCCAGGGCCTTGGTGGGGCAGACCGAGGTGCAGGCCAGGCACAGGGTGCAGCCATCGTCGACCAGCACCCGGCCCAGGGGTGCGCCCGCGGGCAGGGGCGCCGTCGCGGCCGGCGCCGGGGCGTGCGCCGCTAGGTGATCCATGGCCAGGAACAGGTTCTGCCGCTTGTCGTCCTGACCGGCGTAAGTGGCGGGTGGCAGGTCGTGCAGCGCGGTTGGCGCGGCCGCATCGGCCCAGTGCACCGCCGCCGGATAGCCGAGTCCGGCCAGAATGGCGTTGGCGCTGCGGCGTTGCTGCTCGACCGCAGCCAGGACCACGGCCCCGGCGTCGGGGTCGCGGACCAGGTGAACCGCGCAGGCGCCATAAGCCAGGGCGGACAACCAGGCCTCCAGCCCGACGCTCGCCAGTTCTTCCAGGGCCAGCGGCAGGGTGCGCTCATCGCTCGACTCCGGCGGGCTCGCGGCGCCGTGCAACAGCAGCACCGGCCGCTCGCCGCCGGCCTGCCGGAAGGTCTGCAGCAGCCGGCGGATCCGCTCCAGGGTGTCGGCGGCCGCCGGGTAGCGATAGCTCATGGCCCCGCTGGGGCAGACCGTGGCGCAGATGCCGCCGCCCTGGCACAGGTGCGGATCGACCTCGACCCGCTCGCCGATCGAAATGATGGCCTCGGCCGGGCAGGCGTCGATGCAGCGGCGGCAGCCGGCGATGCCGCTGGCGCCATGGGCGCAGATGTCGGGGTTGTAGCGGAAATACTGCGGCTTCTCGAAGCGGCCGATCAGCTCGGGCAGGCTGGCGATGGCCGCGTCCAGGGCGGCGGCGTCGGTCGGGGCCAGGTAGCCGGCCGGGGGCAGCGGGCGCTGCAGGCGCGGCGGGGTACCCAGGTCCAGCACCAGGTCGAATTCGCGGTCGAGGTTCTGCGGGTCGGCGCAGCCGCGCCGCACCCTGAAACTGCCGAGGTGGCCGTCCAACTCGATGGCGTCGGCACCCGCGCACACCCCGTAGGCGACCTGGGTGGGCGCGGCCGGCGGCTTGGCCGTGAACAGGCAATAGGGATGCAGGTCGCCGGCCAGGCGCGGCAGCACGCCGAGAACCGCGGCCGGGGCGCCGATCAGCAACAGGCGCCCGGCCGAGCGGTAGTCGACCAAGCCGGTCGCCTCCGGGGTCACGGTTGCGGCGGCCGCCAGCGCCAGGTCCCTGGCTGTCCGCGCGGCGCCCTGACTGTGGTGCCCGTTCATCCGGTGGTGCGCTCCTGGCTGTCCGCTGGCGACGACGTGGCAGCGGCCGTGGCGACCTGCGGCGGGTCGTCGGGCGGCGCCGGCGCCGGTTCCCCCTGCGCCGCGGCGGCCAGGCGGTGTGCCGCCAGTTCCAGGCGGTGCCGGACATCGGCGGTGATCACGTCGCCGAGCTTGGCAAAGCTGGTGAAGTCGTCGTCGTAATCGTCCAGACCGTCGCGGCGGTTGAAACTCGGGGCGCTGAACAGCTTGCGCAACGCCAGGCGCTGCAGTTCGGCGCTGACCCGGGGCGAGAGGAAGGGGGCGTAGTCCGATTCCTCGGTCAGGGATTCGACCGGCACCATGTCCGCGTCGCCGGGCGGTTCGGCTTCCGGCACGCTGGCCAGCGGCGCCGTTGCCGGTGCGGCGCGGGCGCCGGGTTCGCTCTTGCGGCGCGACCAACGCTGCAGAAAGCCTTCGTCCGCGACCTCCGGGGTGCGGTCAGCCGATTCGTCGACGGTCACGTCTGGTGCCAATCGGTACGTTTGCGCTTGCTGCGCTGGATGGGGACGAAGTGGGTCAGGACGTAGGCCTCGACCGCGGCCTGCAGGGCCGGGGGCAGGGGCGCGACATCGACGCGCCAGTCGGCCTCGCCGTAGGCATTGGCCTCGTCATAGCTGGCGGTCACCAGCACCGGCCGCGGGACGCCGCTCGGATCGTGCTGGCTGACCACGAAGCACAGGGGATCCTCGGCCATCAGGTTGTGGTAATAGCTCTCGGCCTCGTCGGCATGCAGCCGCAGCGTCAGGCCGTCGTAGCGCACGATGCGGTTGCCCGCGCCGTCGTCGCGCAGGATGCCCGCGCTGTCCAGGCCCTGGCGGGCCGGCAGCAGCCCGACCAGTTCCCAGCGCGCGTCCAACCAGGGGTTGTCGGGCACCGGGACGCATTGCATCAGCACCGCGACGGCGAAGTGGTCCGCAACGGTAGCGAGGTCGAGCAGCGGGACGGCGTGGGGATCGGGCCAGGACGCGGACATAATCGCCTCTTCGTGCTAACGATTCCTGTTTACCCCGCAATTCGCGTACCACCCCGGGGCAGCGGGCGCCAACCGGCCCGGCTAGCGGGGTTTTGTCGCTGTTCGGAAAAAACGGAGCAAAAGTCGACTCGGGACAAAAGGGTCAAAATGCACCGGAGCGGTAGGGCCATTGCGACATTTCGCACCAGATTAGTCGGCTACTATTCGATAAAGACGCGACGGCGCTGGCCCGGTGGGCCCGGAACATTCCTTGCTTGCCCCAGTCAGCGATTCGTCGCACTCATGAACCGACCTGCTGCGCCGCAGGCAGCTGAGGAGCCCAGCCGTATGGGGACCGACCAGAGCAATGCCGAAGATACCCTGATCGACCGCTTCGGGCGCCACATCCGCTATGTGCGACTGTCGATCACCGACCGTTGCGACATGCGTTGCGTCTACTGCATGGCGGAGGACATGACCTTTCTGCCGCGCAACCAGATCCTGACCCTGGAGGAGATCGCGCGCCTCGGCCGGGCCTTCGTCGAGCTGGGGGTTACCAAGATCCGCCTCACCGGCGGCGAGCCGCTGCGGCGGCGCAACGTGATGTGGCTGGTCGAGGAACTGGGCCGGCTGCCCGGGTTGGAGGAACTGGTACTGACCACCAACGGCTCGCGTCTCGCGGAACTCGCCGAGCCGCTGCGCGCCGCCGGGGTGTCGCGCATCAACATCTCGCTGGACACGCTGCGGCCCGAGCGCTTCAAGCGCATTACGCGCTTCGGCACGCTCGACAAGACGCTCGCCGGCATTGCTGCCGCCGGCGCCGCGGGGTTCAAGCGCCTCAAGCTCAACACCGTGGTGCTGCGGGACATGAACCACGACGAGGTCCGCGACCTGGCGCAGTTCGCGCTGGAGCGCGACATGGACATCAGCTACATCGAGGAAATGCCCCTGGGCGTGATCGGCGACCACGACCGCGCCGCGGCCTACTTCTCCAGCGACGAGGTGCTGCAGACCCTGGCCGCCGATTTCGAGCTGCTGCCGACCACCGAGAGCACCGGCGGCCCGTCGCGCTACTACCGGGCCAAGGGTTACACCGGCCGCATCGGGGTGATCTCGCCGCACAGCCACAACTTCTGCGCCGACTGCAACCGGGTCCGGGTGACCGCCGAAGGGCGGCTGCTGCTGTGCCTGGGACAGGAGTATTCGACGGATCTGCGGCGCGAACTGCGGGGCTATCCGGAGAGCGACGAACACCTCAAGCGCGCCATCGTGCGCGCCATGTCGCTGAAGCCGCGCGGCCACGACTTCGACCTCAAGGTCCAGCCGGTAATCTTCCGCCACATGAACATGACCGG
>JBFZDU010000204.1:0-3305 GCA_041307205.1 Gammaproteobacteria bacterium
GGCCGACCCGTCCGGCCTGATCTGGAACGGTGAACGGCTGTTCCAGGCCGCCAAGTTCGGCACCGAGATGCAGTACCAGCACCTGGTGTTCGAGGAGTTCGCCCGCACCATCCAGCCGCAGGTCGATGCCTTCCTCGACTTCGACGACACCATCGATCCCTCGATCGTCGCGGAGTTCGCGCACACGGTCTATCGCTTCGGCCACTCGATGCTGACCGAGACCATCGACCGGCTCGACCCGGACTTCGTGTCCAGTGAAGTCGGCCTGATCCAGGCCTTCCTCAATCCGCTGGCCTTCGCCCAGAGCGGTCCCGACCCCGATGCGGCCGCCGGGGCCATAGTGCGCGGCGTGACTCGCCAGGTGGGCAACGAGATCGACGAGTTCGTGACCGAGGCGCTGCGCAACAACCTGCTGGGCCTGCCGCTCGACCTGCCGGCGATCAACCTGGCGCGCGGCCGGGACACCGGCATCCCGTCCCTGAATGCGGCGCGCCGCAGCTTCCATGAGGGCACCGGCGACGCCCAACTCGCGCCCTATACGAGTTGGGGCGATTTCGTCCAGCATCTCAAGCACCCCGAGTCGCTGATCAACTTCATTGCCGCCTACGGCACGCACTCGACCATCACCGGGGCGACCACCCTGGACGACAAGCGCGCGGCGGCCACGCTGATCGTGCTCGGTGGCGAGGGCGAGCCGGCCGACCGGCTCGAGTTCCTGCACGGCACCGGCGCCTGGGCCAGCGGCCCGGACGGCGTCACCATCACCGGCCTGGACGACGTGGACTTCTGGATCGGGGGCCTGGCCGAGGAGAAGATGCCGTTCGGCGGCATGCTCGGATCGACCTTCAACTTCGTCTTCGAGACCCAGCTCGAAGCCCTGCAGGACGGGGACCGGCTCTACTATCTGCATCGCCTGGCCGGCCAGAACTTCCTGTCCGAGCTGGAGAACAACTCCTTCGCCAAGCTGGTGATGCTCAACACCGACGCGACGCACCTGCCAGGGCTCATCTTCCTGACCCCGGGGCTGATCCTGGAGTTGGACCAGAGCAAACAATTCAACGGCGACCTGGGCAGCGCCGATCCGGTGGGCGACGATCCCTTGGTGCCGCTGGTGATTCGCGACAACCCCGGTACCCTGGGACCGGACACCGACTATCTGCAGTACACCGGTGACGAGCATGTGGTGCTCGGTGGCACCGAGGGCAACGACATCCTGAGCGCCAGCATCGGTGACGACACCGTCTATGGCGACGGGGGCGACGACCGCATCGAGGGCGGCTACGGCAACGATATGCTCGAAGGCGGCGCCGGCGACGACATCATCACCGACAAGGGCGGCGACGACGTGCTCAAGGGTGGTGAGGGCAATGACGTCATCCATGCCGGCAATGGCATCGACCTGATCATCGCCGGCCCGGGCAAGGATTTCATCGTCACCGGCGAGGACGAGTCGGAGACCTTTGCCGGTCCGGGCGACGACTTCATTCTCGGCAACCGGATCGATGCCTTCCCCAATGGCAACGAGGGCGACGACTGGATCGAGAGGGGGACGCAGGACGGCGCGGCCGGCGATAACTTTGACCCGTTCAATCTTGACCAGGTGGTGGGTAACGACGTCTTCCTGGGCGACGGTGGTTTCGATGAAAACCTCGGCGAGGGCGGCGACGACATCGTGGTCGGCAGCGAGGGCCCGGACAAGCACAAGCTCGCGTCGGGCTTCGACTGGGTCACCTTCAAGGACGACCGCTTCGGCGTCACCGCGGACCTCTTCAGGAATGCCTTCAACGATGCCCCGCTGCCCGCATCGATCGCCTCGATTGGCGCCCGTTATGCCCAGGTGGAAGGCCTGTCGGGCTCGGCGCACGCCGATATCCTGCGCGGCGACAATGCCGATGCGGCCGAGATCGCCACTGCCGGCTTCACCGGCAGCGTGCTGACCAACCTCGACCTGATCAGTGGCCTGCGGGCTTTCCTGGGTTCGGCGGCGGCCGGCGCTGACGGCGTAACCGGCACGGCCGACGACCAGTTCGGCGCGGGCAATATCATACTCGGCGGTGATGGCAGCGATCTCATCGAGGGCCGCGGCGGTGACGACATCATCGACGGCGACAAGTGGCTGAACGTGCGCATCAGCGTGCGCCAGAACCCGGATGGCACGGGCCCCGAGATCGCGAGCTACGACAGCATGGCGCCGATGGTGCCGCTGATGCTCAACGGTACTTACAACCCCGGCCAACTGGTGATCGTGCGCGAGGTCCTGGGGGGCGACGCCGGGTTCAGCTTCGATACGGCCGCGTTCTCGGACCTGCGCGCCAATTACGAGATCGAGGGTGCAACCGTCGATGTCCCCGCCGCTGACCTGAACGGCGACGGTTTCATTTCGGTGCGGCATGTCGACCCCAACGACGCCACGGTCAATGGCGTGGATGGGTTGGACCTGCTCGCCGGCATCGAACGCCTGCAGTTCTCCGATCAGGCGGTGGACCTGGTCGCCGGTCTGAACGCGGCGCCGGCTGGGCTGGTCGCGGTGTTGGACGGCGCCAACAATCCCGACGGCACGCCCGTCGTGGGCCAGGTGTTGCACGCCGCCATCGACGCTGTGACCGACGCCGATAACCCCGGCGGCACGATCACCGGCACGGTCAGCTATTACTGGCAGTTCGAGCGGGTGCCCGGCTCTGGCGTGTTCGAGGACATCCGCGAGGGCTTGGCGCCCCGCGGGGCGCCAAGCGCGATCGGGCCGAGCTTCACGGTGAGCCCCGACCTCGAGGGCCTGGCGTTGCGCGTCAAGGCCCACTACCAGGACGGCAATGGCGTGCTGGAGACGGCGTTCTCGGCGGCCACCGCGGCGGTGGGCGCTGGTACCCCGGCCCCGGGACCGGACCCGCTGTTGACCGGTGCGCAGACCGGCATAGTCAGCACCGGGATACATTTCATCGGCGCGGATCTGCAGTTCATCCTCGATCAGATCAAGGTCGCCGAGGCGCATGCCGCGGGCGAACAACTGTCGGCCCTGTTGCCCAATGGCCGCATGGCGCTGGGCTTGCGCTCGGTCGACGGCTCGAACAACAACCTGGTCCGGGGACAAACCGAGTTCGGGGCCTCCGACAATGTCTTCCCGCGACTGCTGGAGCCGACGTTCCGCGATGCGGAGCTGCTGCCGATCGATCCCGACGGTCCCGGACCCCAGAACGCGGGTGATGCCACGTCTTATGTCCAGAGCAGCGGGTTCGTGGTCGACTCCACGGTGCGCACGATCAGCAACCTGATTGTCGACCAGACGGCCAACAACCCGGCGGCGGTGG
>JBFZDU010000205.1:0-8325 GCA_041307205.1 Gammaproteobacteria bacterium
GATATTGAGAGTGCCGCCCTGCCCGTCAGGGGTGGCGGCCCGAGCATCGCTGGCATCGGTATTGATGCGATCGTGCCCCGCCAGCACCATCGGCCAGCGGTAGTCGTAGAACTGGCCGGGAAAGAAGTAAGCCTGGGTATAGCCGTCGCTCTCCGCCGGCGTATGACCGTTATGCTCGTGCGTGGTCAGGGTATGCAAGCCGAAGCCGTAGTTGGCCGCGGGATCCACCGGCAGTGCATCGTAGTGGCGGAACAGGATGGGTTCGCCGTAGCGCGCCATGAGCAGCTTCGGCGGCAGAGTGCCATCGAAAGTCCAAAGTGCCTTCGAATCCTGCGCCGGCAACAGCGGATGCAGCCGCACTGTTATGCCGCGCGTCGTGCCTGCCGATCCGCTGTCGCGGGTGGTGTTGTGGTACAGGCCGCCCGGCCCGAATTCGCCGCTGCTGTAGCCATGCCGTTGCAGGGCATCGCGCAGTCCGCCGTTGGTCCGGGCCCCGGCCTGGGCGCTCTGGAAGTAGACCTGCGGCCGAAACTCATCCCAGCGCTGATGGGCAAAGTACTCGCCCGGCGGCCGACCTTCGATGACACTGCTCGCCAGCGGGCGCACGCATTCCGCGATGCGCTCCGACCACGGATTGGCCAGGCTGGTGTTCGCCGCACGACGCGGCAGCGGGTGCAGCGCCTCGCCCAGGAAGGCGTCCAGCGCGGCGCCGTCAGGCGAACTGGCGCAGTCCGGCGGTGCCGGCAGTGGGCTGCACTTGGGACATTCGCTGCCAGGCAGGCGCTGCAGCCCGAACTCCTCGAAGCGCAACATGGGCTGGGTGAAGGGTTGAGCACCATACAGGGGGCTGGGTGGTGCGCCCGTCGGGATATCGAACTTGGCCAGCACCGGATGCGCGGCGCTCGCAACCAGGCCAAGAACCATGGTGCGAACAACCGCCGGTCGGAGCCTGGTGGGCAGAAACAGGGCTCGGCGCATTACCGGTCGGGTTCGGGTGCGCGCCTTGGGCGGCCCGAAGCCGTGCCGGCCGCCGTCCCCAGCCGTGGGTAGCGGTGGTGTGTGTGTCATCGAAGCATCCTCCGTTCAGTTATACCGTCCGCACCATGTCGGACGCGGGGTGGCATTTCCCTTGACCCCCTGTATTGCCGGCCCGCTTGCGGCACCGGCCCTCCCTAACCCGGAAACTCGTCTCCTCCCGTGCGGTCCTCAAGCCGTCTACATCGGCCGTCCGGCCTTGCGTATGGTCGCGGTGACAGGCTCTGCCAAGTACTGCAGCGGCGTCTGCTTTGCCCCTTCGATATACACCTCCGCCGGCATGCCCGCCTGCAGCACGAGTTCGCCGGCGGCGCGCAGCGATTCCGCATCGGCCGCGATCATCACGCTGTAGTAAGGCAGCTGGTTCGAAGGATCGACGAGCCGGTCGGCGGAGATATAGGTAACCCTGCCGGCCACCATCGAGGTGCTGCGGTGCTTGAACGCCGTGAACTTGATGCGCGCCATCTGCTCGTAGCGTACGTGGCTGATCTCCTCGGGTCGGATGTGCGCCTCGATCAGGAGCTTGGCATCACCGGGCACGACCTCGGCAATGGTCTCGCCCGGGGCCACGACTGCACCCGGGGAGGTAAACTTCAGCGCAATGACGTTGCCGCTCGCCGGGGACGTTACCAATTGCCGCCGGGCGGCATCCTCGGACTTGCGCAGCTCCTGCTCGATCTCGGCCAGGCGGGACGCGATCACCTTGAGCTGGTCGCTGGCCGTCTGCGCAAATTCGTTCTGGATCGACTTGATCTTCAGGTCCGCATCGACCAGGCGTTGGGCGGCACGCGCCAGTTCGGATCGCTGCTCCCCGATCTTGGCCGCATAGTCCGCCACCGTCGCCTCGATCTGCACGATCCGGGTGGTCGAGACATAGCCATCCTTGAGCAGTCCCCGGTTCGACTCCAGATCCTTGCGCTGCAGGGCCAAGGCATTTTTCGCCTGGGCTATCTGGGCGCGCAGCGCCGCGATCTCCTCATCGACGCGTTCCCGCAGCATCTGCAGCAGCGCGATTTCGCTCGCCAGGGCATCGCGCCGCGTTTCGAACAACGCTGCCTCTTTGAGCAATGCCTCCTGGACGCGTTCATCCTGTTGCGCGGCCTGTCGCAGGGCCTCGGGAAAATCCAATGTCGCGGCCAGGGTCTGCTCGGCCTCGAGCCGCGCCAGGGCCGCCTGCTCGACGCTGACCCGATAGCGCAGACGGTTGCGGTCGGCGTCCACGCTGACATCGCCCAGCAACAGCACGGGGTCGCCGGCGTTCACCCACTGCCCATCGCGCACCATCACTTCGCGCACTATGCCGCCTTCGCGATGCTGCACCGGGCGTCGGTTCAGATCGACTTTGACCGATGCCGGCGCCACCACCGCCATGGACAGCGGCGCCAGGCCCATCCACAGGCCCAGCGGCAGAATGGCGCCCAGCACGATCCACCAGCCGGTGCGCACCAGCCGCCTGGCGTGCTCCTGGCTGGTGCGGGTAACTGGGCCAGGGATTGGATTCGGTATTGCTGTATTCATGCTGGCTTTTCTCCATGCCCCCGGTCGGGGCCAAGCTGACATAGCGGCCTGACGGGCGGTCGCCCCGGCAGGCGGCCTGGGCGTGCACCTTGCCTAGGCCCTGCCACCAACCACGACCTGGGCCTGCTGTCGTTGCGTCGCTTTCATCACCTCGCCGGCCGGACCGAAACGGTTTACGCGGCCGGCCTCGAGCATCAGGATCTTGTCGACATGGGCGATGAGTGACGGCCGGTGGGTGACCACGATCGAGGTGACGCCATCGCGCTGCAGGCCACTCATGGCGTGGGCCAGGGCGATCTCGCCCTCGCCGTCGAGGTTGGAGTTCGGCTCGTCCAGCACCACCAGCCGCGGATCGCCGTACAGGGCGCGTGCGAGGGCGATCCGCTGCCGCTGGCCGGGCGAGAGCTGGAACCCCTGCTCGCCCACCTGCGTGTCATAGCCGTGCACCAGGGTCAGGATCATCGCGTGGGCGTTGGCGCGTTGCGCGGCGGCAACCACCGCCTCCGAATCCACTTCGCCCAACCGCGCGATGTTCTCCGCCACGCTGCCGTCGAACAGCTCGACGTCCTGCGGGACATAGCCGATCCAGGGGCCGAGATCCTCGCGCGACCAGTAGGCGACATCGGCGCCGTCCAGACGCACGGTGCCGATGCTGGGCGCCCACACCCCGGTCAACAGCCGCGCGAGGGTCGACTTGCCGGCCGCACTCGGACCGATGATGGCCAGGGCTTCGCCCGCGGCAAGGCTGAAAGCGACGTTCATCAGGATCGGCCGCTCCGATCCCGGTGCACGGTAGGTAATGCCTTCCGCGCTTAGTTGTCCGGCGGGCCGCGGCATGCTGACACGGGGCAACGGCGGGGCGAAGTTCGCGGACAGTTCCAGCAGTCGGCGGTAGGCGGCACGGGCTTCGGTCAGGATGCGCCAACTCGAAACCAGTTGCTCGACTGGCTGCACCGCCCGCCCGAGCAGGATGGTGGTGGCGATCATGACGCCGGGCGAGGCCTGCTGCGTCAGCACCAGATAAGCACCCAGTCCCAACATCAGGACCTGAATGGCTTGGCGCAGCGTACGCGTCAACGCGGTGAAGGCGACGCCACTGCGACTCGCGCGCGTCTGCAGTGCGCCGACCCGGTCCTGCAGGGTTCGCCAGCGTTCGAGCAGTCGCTCGGTCATGCCCAGGGCTTGCAGCACCTCGGCGTTGCGCAGCGAGCTTTCGACATACTGAGCGGCGCGCCGCGCCTCTTTCTGCAGGCCCTCCAGGGCTTGCCGACCGACCCGGTCGTTGAGCCACGCCAGGGTCAGCATAACCACCGCGGCACACGCCGCACCCATCCCGAGGGCCGGGTGAAAGCTCCAGATGACCAGAACGTAAACCACGATCCAGGGGGCATCGAAGACAGCGATCAAACCATTGGCCGCAAATACGTTGCGCAAGGCCGCGACGTCGCGCATGCCTTCGGACCGGGTGGCGCAGGGGCTTCGGGCGCTGTTTGCCACTATGGCGTTGACCACCGGCGGCGACAGTTGCTCTTCGACCAGGCTGCCGAGCACGTTCTGGAGCCGGTTGCGTACGTAGTCGAGCAGCAACAGGATCAATAGCGCGCCGCCCGTGCCGACCAGGAGCACCAGCAGCGTTTCCTGGCTGTAGCTGGAGATGACGCGATCGAACACCTGCAACGTGAATATGGCGGGCACGAGAAACAGCAGGTTTATGAAAAATGAAAACGCGGCGATGTAAACCAGTATCGGCCTTAGTTGTTCCCACAAGGTTTTCATGCTTCTTGTCTCCGCTGGCGTTTCACATCGTCAATCCCTGCTCTGCCGCCCCGTGGCTGGCGCGGTGTGGGCGGATAGCCGCCACGCCGCGCCGCCACGGGCTGCACTAGCGCGACGCCAGCTCAGGCGAACAGGAAGTCGTTGGCGTCGACGGTCGCCGGGTCCCCGACCCGCACCAGGCGAATCGAGTCGTCCCCGATCGTAATCAAGGTGTCGTTGCCCAAGTCCGTCAGGGTCACCGCCGCCTCGAAGGTCGCGGCCGTGATGCCAAGACCGGAAACGTCCAACAGGTCCTGACCGCCCAGGGCATCTGCGTCGAAGTCCGAGATCCAATCCCGCCCGAACCCGGGCGCGGCGAACACGAAGATGTCATTACCGGCCCCGCCGAAGAGCAAATCGTTGCCCGCACCGCCCTCCAGGGTGTCGGCGCCGCTGCCGCCCCGCAGCGTGTTGTTCAGCGCGTTGCCGGTGCCGGTGAAGGCGCCGCCGCCACCGTAGATCAGGTGCTCGAGGTTGGCCCCCAGCGCGTAGCTCGACAGCGTCGTCCAGACCGTGTCGGTGCCGGCACCGGGCAGTTCGGTCACCAGGTCCAGGGGGTCGTCGACACCGTACCTGTCATTCCCCTCACCACCCAGCATGGTGTCGGCCCCGGCGCCCCCGACCATCACGTCGTTGCCCGCGCCACCCTGAAGCAGGTCATCACCGGCCAAGCCGATGAGCGAATCGTTACCGCCCAGGCCCTGCAGACTGTCCTGGCCTGCGGTACCGCGCAGGGTCTCGCCCGCTGCCGTGCCTATGGCGACGTCCCCCACCACCTCGGTGGCCGCCGACGCGACCTGCTCCAGCGTTCCGCCGTCGTCCGTGTAGCTCACCACCACGCGCAACTGCAATCCGACCTGATCCTGCGTGGGCGTAAAGCTCGCGGCCGTAGCGCCCGCGATGCTGGCGAAGGTCAGTCCGTTGCCCGCCTGCCACTGGATCGAGAACACCGAACTTGTCGTCCCGTCGGGATCCGTGATGTCACTGGTCACAGTCAGAGGCTGCCCTTCGGTCGGCGTCGTGTCGCTGATCAGCACGGTGCCAACAGGTGCGTCGTTGACGCCGACCGGCGCCACCGGCCCGGTGGGTGCGGAGACCAGGGTTTCGAGCACACCGTTGGCGTCCTGATAAAGACCCAGGACCCGCAACGGCAGACCTTCGAGGTCCGGCGTCACCCTGAAGCTCGGTCCGGTCACCGCTTCCACCCCGACGCCAGTGATCCTGGTGATGTCCTCGAACAGCCCGGTGCCGGGATCGAATTGCCAGACAAAGGTGATGGGCCCGGTGATGGCGCCGTCGCCAGGGTTGTCGGCATCGGTCACCCCGGCCGCGGACACGGAGATCAGTTCCCCGACCTCGGGGGTGGTATCGCTGAGGGTCAGCAGGCCCACCGGCTCGGCGTTCAGACCCTCGACCAGCACCACGGACTGATCGTTGAACTGCAGTCGTTCGATGCCGCGTAGCCGATCGACGCCATCCAGGCCGTTCAGCGTCGGATCGGCCGCGTCGACATGTCTGACCGTGATGAAGCCGTCGCCGTCGAGATCGGCGGCGGCCACGCCCAGATCGGCTCCTTCGATCGCGTAATTGCCACGAATATCCGAGAAGCGGGCCGTATCGAAGTTGAAGCCGCCGCTGCCCGGCAGGATCTCGCGGGCAATGACCAGCTGCCCCGGGTTGTAGGTGCCATCCAGCATCAGCGGCACCATCGGCACCATGCTGTCATAGCTGGCGATCTCAGGCCCGCTGCCGTCGCCGTTCTGGCGCACACTGATCCGCACGTTCAGCCAGGCATCGCCATCGATGAGGTCGTCGCCACCCCGGCCTTCGATGAGGTCGCTGCCGTCGCCGCCGAGGATGATATTTCCGGCGCCGAACTGGTCGTCCGCGGTCCCGAGGATTCCGTCGGGGCCGGCGCCCGCGGCGCCGACCAGCTCGCGCAGCCCGTCAATCAGGTCGAAGTTAGTCAGCACACTGCCCTGGGCGCCGGCCGTGGCGATGACGGCAGCGTCCGCATCGTCACCACGCAGCAGGTCGCTGTGCGCCGAGCCCGACAGGCCCTCCACGGCGGAGAAGCGGGCGACGATGCCGGCGGCGACCGGGACCGGCGCGATATCGAATGCCCGCACCGCCATGTCGATGCTGACCCCAAACTGATCGTCCTTGAATGTCGCCCAGTCGAAGCCCGAGGCCCCCAGGTACTTGTCTCCCGGGCCGCTGCTGCCGACCATGATGTCGTCGCCACCCTCGGCATTCATGATGTCGGGCTGACCGCTGCCGACGTAGACGTCGTTGCCGATAATCAGGTCGCGCCCCAGGGGATCGAAGTTGTCGCCGGGACTACCGTCCAACAAGCCCCCTTCGAGCCAGTCATCGCCTTCGTTGCCCATGTCCTGCTCGTTGGCGTTGCTGCCCAGGATGAAATCATTGCCCGGACCGCCGAAGGCCTCCGAGGCGTCCTCGCCGGTGATGACGAAGTCGTTGCCGAAGCCGGCCAGGATCAGGTTAAGTCCGTTGCCGCCGTGGATGACATCGTTGCCATCCTCGCCGTGCAGGACATCGTCGCCGCCGGCGTCGGTGATGATGTCGTCGCCGGCGCCACCGCGAATGGTGTCGTTGCCAAACCCGCCTTCGAGACGATCGTTGCCGCCATCGCCGTAGAGGGTGTCGTCACCGATGCTGGCGATGAGGGTATCGTTGCCCTCGGTGCCGCCCAGCACCAGGTGTTCATCGCCGGTGTACCTGAGATAGCTGCCGTCCGGCCCCGGGGTGCCGGGGTCATCGCGGATGACCAGGGGCACGAGCGGATTGTCACCTGCCGGGTCGGCATTGCCGGGCAGGTCGTCTGCGGTGCCCAGGACGCCATCCGGCCCGGGAATCACCGCCTGGTTGAACTGTCGCGTCTGATCCGCCTCGAGGATCAGGTTGGTCTTGAAGATGAGGCCCGGCAGGTGCGTCGCATCCGTGTTGGCCATCACCAGCTTGGCGAAGGAGTTGTTCTCCAGCTCGGTGAGGAAATTCAGGCCCGCGGTACGCTCCAGGTAATAGAAGCGATCGCCGTTCTGCAGTGCCTCGAGCTGGTTTTCGAACACGAAGTTGAAAGTGGATCCCAACATGCCGCCGAATGGCATGAGTTTTTCGGCCAGGCCCCCGATCCAGAAGTCCACGTCTTCCAGGCCGGTGATGGTGACGCCGTCGGGATCGCTGGCCCAGGCGCCGCGGCTCATCAGGAAGTCGAGCCGGTCGGCCGGCTCACCCTCGCCACCGAGCACGATCAGCGTGGCCGCCGCCCGCTTGTCGTCCAGGGTGGTCGCCCCGGTGATGGTCGAATGCGTGCCATAGGCGGCGATGAAGTTGATCAGCGACTCGGGGTGCTTGAGGTGCTGTACGAAATCGCCCCAGCTCGGGTAGGGCGTCAGGTTGGTATCGCCGCTGGATTCGTAGAACTCCCGGCGGGCGGCATTGAGTGACGGGATGCCGGTGTCGCGGCCGCGCGCCAGGTTGATCGCGGGCAGGTCGAGCGGCAGGCCCAGCAGGTTGTTGCGCAGCGCCTCGGTCACGAACTCGTCGATCTCGTTGCCCACCTGGCGAGTCACGCCGCGCACGATGGCCCCGGCGGCCGCATCGGGGTCGGGACCGCTCTCGGCGAAGGCCAGCGGATTGAGGAAGGCCTGGATCAGGCCGACTTCACTGGAGACAAAGTCCGGGTCGAGCCGGTCGATGGTCTCGGTCAGCATCGAGTGGCCGAAGCGATAGACCGTGTGCGCGAACTCCGCGACGATCGAGGGATCGATCTCGGTCTGATAGTTCTGCAGATTCGGGATGAACGCATCGATCTGCGGCTGGATGGTGCGGGCGAACTCCTCGAACACCAGGTGCTGGTACTGCATCTCGGTGCCGAACTTGGCGGCCTGGAACAGCCGTTCACCGTTCCAGATCAGGCCGGACGGGTCGGCC
>JBFZDU010000206.1:0-2851 GCA_041307205.1 Gammaproteobacteria bacterium
CACCAGTACCGCCCCCGGCCTGGCCACCGCTGCCGGCGCGGCGCAGCTGTTGCTCGGCTGGCTCGGCGCCGCCGCCGCCAGCTGGCCGCTGGAGTGGCTGCTCAAGCCGCCGAGTCGGCGCCGTGCCTGGCCGGCCGGCGCCTGGTTGCTGCAACTCGGGCTGTGGACCCTGCTGTTCGGCGGCCTGCTGCTGGTCAGCCAGCGACCGCTGTTCGCCGCCGCCCTGGGGCTGGCCTTCCAGCTGTTGGTCATACTGGTCAACAATGCCAAATACCGCGCCCTGCAGGAGCCGTTCCTGTTCAGCGACTTCGGCCTGTTCAGCCAGGCCCTGCGCCACCCGCGCCTGTACCTGCCGTTTCTTGGCATAGGGCCGGCCCTGGGCGGCGCCGCCGCCATCCTGCTCAGCCTGTACCTGGGACTCAGCCTGGAATCGGCGCTGCCCGCGGCCATGGGCTGGCCCGGTTTCCTGCTGGCCGGCGCCGCGCTGCTGGCGGTCGGCGGCCTGCTGCTGGCACTGGGCACGCGCTGCGCGCCCGCCCCCAGCCTGCTGCCGCACCGCGACCTCGAACGGCTCGGGCTCGCGGCCAGCCTGTGGTTGTACTGGTGGCTGGAGCGCCGCCACACCCCGGCGCCGCTCAGTTCGGCGTTCCGGACCGGTGCCGGCAGCGAACCGGCGCCACCGGCCACCGCCCTGCCGGACATCGTCGCGATTCAAAGCGAATCCTTCTGCGACGCGCGCCGCCTGCTCGACCGGGTGCGCCCCGAGCTGCTGCGGCACTTCGATCGGGCCTGCAGCACGGCCCGGCTGCACGGCCGGCTCGCGGTGCCGGCCTGGGGCGCCAACACCATGCGCACCGAGTTCGGCTTTCTCACCGGGATCGCCGCCGACGCGCTCGGCGTGCACCGCTTCAACCCCTACCGGCGCTACGCCCGCCAGCCGCTGCCCTCGCTCGCGGCCTGCCTGAAGGCGCTCGGCTACCGCACGCTCTGCATCCATCCGCACCCGGTGAGCTTCTTCGCCCGCGACCGGGTGTACCCGCAACTGGGCTTCGACGAATTCATCGATATCCGGCAGTTCGACGCCACCGCCACCTGCGGCCCCTATGTCAGCGACGCCGCCGTCAGCGGCATGATCCGCCGGGTGTTGGAAGACGCCACGACGCCGCTGTTCGTGTTCGTCATCACCATGGAAAACCACGGCCCCTTGCACCTCGAACAGGTCACGGCCGCGGAATCGGCCGCGCTTTACACCGCCCCACCGCCCGCCGGCTTCGGCGACCTGAGCGTGTACCTGCGCCACCTGGCAAATGCCGATGCCATGATTGGCGAATTGACGGCGCTGCTGACCACGCGCGCCCGCCCGGGCCTGCTGTGTTTCTTCGGCGATCACGTGCCCAGCATGCCCGATGTTTATGCCGCCACCGCCTACCGCGACGGCCGCACCGACTACTTCGTGTGGCAACCCGGCGGCGGGCCGGGCGAACGCCGCGACCTGGCCGTGGAACAATTGGGTCCAGCCGTGTTGCACGCGGCCGGGTTGGCGCCGCGCGGCTTCGGCTAGTGCGCCCGCGCACCCCCCAAGAGCATCCTCGCAATACGCGCCAGGCGTGGCGCGGAGTTCACCCCGCCGCGCCGGCGCCGAGATCCCGCCACCGCGCCAGCCGCTGACCGCTGGCACGCAGTGCCGCCACCTGCGCCGGGGTCGGCCAGGAGTCATAGCTGCCGCCAGCCGCCTGGGGCGTGCCGGCGACCCCGGCGGCCAGGTCCGGCAAGGCGTCGAGAAACAGTTCGGCGCCGCGCCCGAACAAGGCCGCGGTGGCCGCGAACACGCTCGCCCCGGCCGCTATCGGCACCGGCTCCTGCCGCAGCACCTGACCGGTGTCGAACTCCTCCGCCACCCGGTGCAGGGTGACGCCCAGTGCCGCGGCACCGCGCAAGCGGGCGAAGAACACCGGGTCGACGCCGCGGAACTGCGGCAGCAGCGAGGGATGGATATTGACCGCGCCCCTGGCCGCAACCGCACACAGCGGCGCCCCGAGGCGCTGGTTGAAAAAGGCGCTGAGCAGCAGGTCGGGGCGCAGCCCGGCCAGAAATTCGCGTTCCGCCAGCTGATTGACGTCGCGGCTGGCGCGCACCGGGATACCCCGGCGCCGGGCCGCCAGCTGCACCGGCGAAATCCCATAGAGCCGCCCGCACCACTCCGCACCCGTCGTGGCCCAGCCAAGGTAGGCGGCGTAGACCGGCCCGCTGCGGCGCAACTGCTCCAGGGCGCCGCGCAGCCAGCCGTAGCTGGGCCGCAGCACCCGCGTCGACTTGACCACGGCCACGACTTCCAGCCGCTCGCTCGCCAGCAGCCGCCGCAGCACCAGGGCACCGAACAGGCCGCCGCTGGTGCAGAGCACGACCCGCAGCCGCGGGTCCTGGGTCATAGAGCCGCCCGTTGGCGCAGCGCCGGCCGCACCATCAGAGTCGGGCGTACTCTTCGGCCAGGGCGGTCACCGTGGCCCGGATCTCCGCCTCGGTATGCTGGCTGTTGAGGAAGAAGCGCAGCCGCGCCGCCTGCTCATCCACCGCCGGGTACAGGATGGGTTGGACATTGATGCCGCGCCGGAACAGCGCCCCGGACAGCCGCGCCGCCTTGATGGAACTGCCGACGATCGCCGGCACCACGGACAAGCCGGCACTGTGGCCGGTGTCGATGCCGGCGGCACGCGCCAGTTCGAGGAACAGCGCACCCCGCGCCTGCAGGTCCGCGACGCGCCACGGCTCGGCGCGCAGGATTTCCAGGGCCGCCAAGGCGGCGGCGGCCACCGGCGGCGCCATGCCGACGCTGTACAGGAACCCCGGTGCC
>JBFZDU010000207.1:0-3827 GCA_041307205.1 Gammaproteobacteria bacterium
CAGGTGATAGAGGACGGATGGCAGACCGAGGTCTCCGATCTGTGGCTGCGCAACGGCAATCCCTGGGAGATCCAGCGTCCAAACTTACGCTTTCCGGTGCGCTTCGGCGGTCACACCGAACACTATGTCGACGACCGCGGCCAACAAAAAGTGCGCTGGGTGCCGGATATCGAGGTTTACGGCATGGCGTACGACACGCCGATCCTGGGCTTCGGCGTCAACAACACCAACCTGCTGCGGCTGTGGCATTCGACGGCGGGCAAGTCCTTCGATTTCCAGGCCTTCAATCAGGGTGATTACTATGGTGCCGTCAACGCCAAGGTGGCGGCCGAAAACATCAGCAAGGTGCTGTACCCGAACGACGAACCCGAGGCGGGTAAGGAACTGCGCCTCAAGCAACAGTACTTTTTCGTGTCCTGTTCATTGCAGGACATGATTCGTCTGCATCTGCAGCACGCCGCCGGCCTGGAGACCTTCGACCAGAAGTTCACCGCGCAGCTCAACGACACGCATCCGGCGATCGCAGTTGCGGAATTGATGCGCTTGTTCGTCGACGTGCATGGGATGGCGTGGGACGCGGCCTGGGAGGTGACGCGGCGGACCTTCGCCTATACCAATCACACCCTTCTGCCCGAGGCGCTGGAGACCTGGCCGGTCGAGATGTTCGGGCATCTGCTGCCGCGGCACCTGGAGATCATTTACGAGATCAACCGCCGCCTGCTCGACGAGCTGCGCGTCCGTTACCCCTGGGATCCGGAGCGCGTTGCCCGCATGTCCTTGATCGCCGAGGGCGACACCCGGCGGGTGCGCATGGCCAACCTGGCCACGGTGGGGAGCTACGCGGTGAACGGTGTGGCCGAGATGCATTCCGAGTTGGTCAAGTCGACCATCCTCAAGGACTTTTACGAGCTCTGGCCGGAGAAGTTCCACAACGTGACCAACGGGGTGACGCCGCGGCGCTTCATGCAGCTGAGCAACCCCGGCCTGTGCGCCATCATCACCGGCCTGGTGGGCGAGGGCTGGGCCCGCGATGCCACCAACCTCAGGCGGCTGGAGCCCTACGCTGAGGATGCCGCCTTCCAGGAACAGTGGCTGGCGATGAAACGCAGTGCCAAGCAGCGGCTGGCAGACCAGATCAAGCACCGCACCGGCGTGTCCGTGGACCCGGATTCCATGTTCGATATCCAGGTGAAGCGTATCCACGAGTACAAGCGCCAACACCTCAACGTGTTGCATATCGTCGCACTGTATAACCGCATCAAACAAAATCCCAACGTGGATCTCAGTCCGCGGACCTTCATCTTCGCCGGCAAGGCGGCACCGGGCTATTTCATGGCCAAGCTGATCATCAAGCTGATCAACGCGGTGGGCGAGGTGATCAACTCGGATCCGCAGGTCAACGGTTATCTGCGGGTGGTGTTCCTGCCCAATTTCAACGTCAAGAACGCCGAGCCGGTTTACCCGGCGGCGGATCTTTCGGAGCAGATTTCCACTGCCGGCAAGGAGGCCTCGGGCACGGGCAACATGAAGTTTTCGATGAACGGCGCCTTGACCATTGGGACCCTGGACGGCGCCAACGTCGAGATCCGCGACGAAGTGGGGCACGACAATTTTTTCCTGTTCGGGCTCACCGAAGCGCAGATCGCACGTACCTGGGCCGACGGCTATCGGCCGCTGGATATCTACCACAGCAATCTGGAGCTGCGGGCCGTGATCGACCTGCTGAACTCCGGGCTGTTCGCGCACGGCGATCGCGAGCTGTTCCGACCGCTCACCGACCGGCTGTTACGCGACGATCCCTTCATGCTGTTCGCCGATTTCCAGTCGTATCTGGACTGCCAGAAAGCGGTGGACCGGGCCTTCCGCGACCGGTCCGGCTGGACCAGGAAATCCATCCTCAACGTCGCCCGGATGGGCAAGTTTTCCTCGGATCGGGCGATCCGTGAATACTGCGACAAGATCTGGCGGGTGAAGCCGGTGCCGGTGGCACTGTGAACCGGTGCCTGACGGGCCAAAAAAATGGCCGGAGCAACTGGCTCCGGCCAAGGACTGCACTGCCACCCATAGCACCGACAGCGTTTGGTTTGCACGCCGCCGCGGGCTAAGCCCCGGCCGCCGACCGGGAAATGCCGGTCAGACCAAGTGCGGGTAGTCCGCCAGCCCCGGGTTGCCCGCGACGTTCTTCAGTTTCGGGGTGTTGAGCTTCGCCAGCTTGGCCGATTTGCGCAGGCGCAGGTAATCCGCCACCAAGTCCCAGACCGGCTCGCCGGGCGCCTGGGAGCTGACCGTGGCCCAGCCGGCGACCACGTAGTTCTTGCCGGCCTCGACCTTTTCGCCATTGTCCAGCGACATGTCCGAGATGCGGGCACCGGCCGCAGCAGTCGGGTCGCAGACATAGTCCAGGCCGCCGACCCTGACCATGTCGCCGCCCTGCTGGTAATAGGGGTCCGCGTTGAACAGGTTGTCGCACACGTCTTCGAGGATCACCTTGATGTCGGCGCCAGTCATCTCGCGCCGATAGGTCTCGGGGTAGGTCATGCAGGTCTGATCCAGCACGTGTTCCATGGTGATGGCCTGACCGGGCAGCACCGTGGTGCCCCAGCGGAACCCGGGTGACAAGGAGATCTGGGCGTCGCTCTGCACCCGCAGGGCGTCGCAGATCAGTTGGTCGAAGGTGCCGTTGAAGTTGCCACGGCGGTACATGACGTCCTCGGCCACCGCCAGTTCTTCCTGCAGCCAGGGCAGGTGCGGCTTGCGGACCTCGTCGATGTAGGCGGTCATTTCGGCATTCGCCGCCAGCAGGTTGGAGAACACCGGCAGCAAGCGGTAGCTATAGCCCTGCAGCTTGCCGTTGCGCACGTCGAAGTCCATCACGCCGAGGAACTTGCCGTTGGAGCCGGCGTTGGTCACCAGGGTCTTGCCGCCGGCGTTCGCCACTTCCGTGGCGCCTGGCATGCCATCGTGGGTATGGCCGCCGAAGATCGCGTCTATGCCGGTGACGATGGATGCCATCTTCAGATCGACGTCCATGCCGTTGTGCGAGAGCACCACGACCAGGTCGGGCTTCTGGTTGGCGCGGATCTCGTCGACCAGCGCCTGCATGTCCGCGTCGTTGATGCCGAAAGTCCAGTCCGGTATGAAACGTTGCGGGTTGGCGATCGGTGTGTAGGGGAAGGCCTGGCCGATCACTGCCACGCGCACGCCGCCCAGTTCCTTCATCACGTAGGGCTTGAAGGCATGACCGGTGTCTTCGTTGAAGCCCTCGAAGTCGGCGAAGCGATAATCGAATTGGGCATCGTCCTTGACCTTGACGTTCTGGCACACGTAGTCGCCATTGAACGCGGCCACGTTTTTCAGAACCTCTTCGTCGCGATAGGTGAACTCCCAGTGCCCGGTCATCACGTCCACGCCGAGCAGGTTGCAGGCGCCGACCATGTCCATGCCGCGGGTCTGGAACGCGGTGCCCGAGCCCTGCCAGGTGTCGCCGCCGTCGAGCAGCAAGGTGCGCTCGCTGCCGTACTCGCCGCGCACCTTGTCGACCAGGGTCTTGAGGTGGGCGAAGCCGCCGACCTTGCCGTAGGTGCGGGCGGCCTCCGCGAAATTGAGAAAGGTGTAGGCGTGGGCCTCGATGCCGCCCGCGGCGATGCCGAACTGCGCCAACAGCTTCTCGCCCACCAGGTGCGGTGCCTTGCCGAAGGCGTCGCCCAGGCCCAGGTTGACATTGGGTTCGCGGAAATACACGGGAAGGAGCTGGGCGTGGGTGTCGGTGATGTGCAGCAGCCGCACATTGCCGAACTTGGGCACCTCGTACAGATCCGACGGCTGCT
>JBFZDU010000208.1:0-13015 GCA_041307205.1 Gammaproteobacteria bacterium
ACTTTGCCAATCTGGCAAACCATGGGCCCCTGGCAACACCTTCTGGACATCAGCGTGCACAGTGGATTCGTCGTCAACCTAACGCCATCGGGCTCCGACGGGAACAGTTCGGGCTAGACTGGGCGACCTTACGCGCCGGCTCAGCCGGGCGCGGTCCCCATGCAGGGATACCCTGATGAAGCGTCTGGACTCGTACATTTTCATTGTTTTCACGATCGTCGTGGCGGGCGTGCTGGCCGTGGGCGGGGCGACCTTGGTGACGGTCCATAGCATGATGGACAAGACCCATGCCATCGAAGCGGAGAGCCGCAATGTGGATTTCGTCAATCACCTGCACAACAAGACCTACAGCCTGATGTTGGCGATCCGCGAATTCATGGCCGGCCCCGACCAGGGGCGTTTCGAGTTGGCGGCCGCGCTGAGCGACGAGGTCGATGCCGACCTGCAACGCTACCTTGCAAGGGAACAGACCTCACCCTACCCGGAGGCCATCGCGGAGATCCGCTTGCTGGAGCAATTCCTGGCGCAGGTGCGCAGCCAGCGCGCGGCGCTCTCGGCCGTAAAGGATTTGGCCGCCGGACCGGACGGTGTGGCGGGCATCTCCAGGTCGACGCAACTGCACGGCGTGAACCTGGACCTGGACAAAAGCGCCGACGCCATCTATGCCCTGACGCGGGAGATCAATCGGCTGCATTTCGCGATCATCACGAGGAAGGTCGAGATGACCAGGGACAGCGTGTCCACGGTGGTCGCGCTGTACCTGCTGTTCGGCGGCATCGGGGTGGTGCTCTTGTACACCGCCTACGACCTGCACTCCCGTTTCGTGGTCCGGCCGATCAAGCGCCTGGCGGAAGGCGCCCGCAAGGTCGCCGCCGGCGATCTGCGCGTGCGGGTAAGATCGGGCTCCCGCACCGAGATCGGGGTGCTGTGCCGCGCCTTCGACAGCATGGTCGCGACACTCCAGGCCAACGAGGAAAAGCTGCTGGAGTTCAATCGCGATCTGGAACGCAAAGTGCGGGAGCGGACCCAGGCGCTGGAAACGACGCACGCCTCGCTGCGCTCGGCGCAGGAAAAGCTGATCCGGATGGAGAAACTGTCCATGCTGGGACAGATCGCCACCAGCGTGAATCACGAGATCCGCACGCCACTCAATGCCCTGTACATGAACCTGCAGTTGATCAAGAAGGCCCTGCAGACACCGCCGGCGGAGCGCGGGGATCAGGGTCCGGGAATTGTCGAGCGGGTGGCCTTGATCGACCAGGAGGTGACGCGCATCAGCGACATCCTCGAGGAGTTCGTGCGCTATGCCCGGATCGCGCCGCCGAACCCCGGGCCTTGCGATCTGAACCGGCTCGCGGATCATGTGGCCGACCTGCTCGGACCGCGCGCGGAACAGACCGGGGTGCGGATCGAGCTGGCCCTGGCTGAACCGCCGCCGCAGTTGCTTGCCGATGAGAACAAACTGCTGCAAGTGCTGGTGAACCTGGGGGTCAATGCGATTCACGCCATGCCGCAGGGTGGAACCCTGACGATCGCCACCGCCGACCGCGCCGACACGGTCGAACTCAGCGTGTCCGATACCGGCATTGGCATCCCGGCCGAAGACATGGGGAATATCTTCCAGCCGTTTTTCAGCAAGAATGCGTCCGGACTCGGCTTCGGCCTGGCCATCATGCAGCGCATCGTCGAGGATCACGGCGGGCAGGTGGCCTGCCGCAGCCAGGTCGGCGCCGGCACCTGTTTCACGGTGCGGTTGCCGAAAACCCAGCCCGTCGCGGACGACCTATCCCATGCGCTTGTCGGTATTGATAGTTGACGACGACCGGTTGACGCGGGAGACCCTGGCCAGCGCGCTGGCCGAAGACTACCGCACCCTCACCGCCGCCAGCGGCGAGGCGGCACTGCGGCTGTTGGCGGCCGATCCGTGCGACGTCGTTCTGGCCGATCTGCAGATGCCCGGGCTCAGCGGCCTGCAGCTGTTGGAAAGAATCAATCTGCTGGGCGAGCGGCCGGTGGTGATCTTCATCACCGGCCATGCTACGGTCGAATCGGCCGTGGCAGCCATGAAACTGGGCGCGGCGGACTACATCACCAAGCCGGTGCGCCTGGACCGTTTGGCGCTGCTGTTGGAGAAGGCGCTGGAGACGCAACGCCTCCGCCACGAGAACGCCCGGTTGAAGACCAGGATTCGCGAAGGCCATGGCACGGTCACGCCGGTCGGCAGTTCGGCCGCGATGCAGAAGATCCTGGATCAGGCGGTGCAGGTCGCCGCGACCGACGCGAGCGTGCTGCTCGAAGGCGAGAGCGGCACCGGCAAAGAGCTGATTGCCAACCTAATCCACGACCACAGCCCGCGCTGTGCCGGGCCGCTGATCAAGGTGAATTGCGCCGCGTTCGCCGACGGTCTGTTGGAATCGGAGCTGTTCGGCCACGAGCGGGGCGCCTTCACCGGTGCCGTCACAAGCAAAAAGGGTCGCTTCGAGTTGGCTCAGGGCGGCACCTTGCTGCTTGACGAGGTGGGTGACCTGCCGCCGGCCGCCCAGGTGAAACTGTTGCGCTTTCTGCAGGAGCGGACCTTCGAGCGGGTCGGCGGCAACAAGACCTTGCGGGTGGACGCACGCATCGTGGCGGCCACCAACCGGCAGTTGAAAGACCTGGTCGGCAAGGGCGCGTTTCGCGAGGACCTGTACTATCGCTTGCGCGTGGTCAGCATTGCGCTGCCGCCGCTGCGGGAGCGGCGCGAAGACATACTGCCCCTGATTCGGCACTTCCTCGGGCACTTTGGCAAGATCCACCATCGACCGGTGGTGGAACTGGCCGACGAGGTCCTCGAGTTGCTGCAGGCGCACCCCTGGCCGGGCAACGTCCGCGAGCTCATGCACTGCATGGAAAGCCTGGTGGTCATGTCCAGGAACGACCTGGTCACGCTGGACGAACTGCCCGGGCACCTGGGTTTCGCGGAAGAGGCGGCGCCGGCCGATAGCGAACCCGGGCTGTTGCCCGCGTTGGAACGGCGCACGATCACGGAGGTGTTGCGCCAGACCCAGGGCAACAAGGTCGAGGCGGCCAGGGTCCTGGGTATCGGCCTGCGCACCCTGTACCGGAAGATCGACAAGTGGGGGCTGGGTTGAACGCGGGCAGTGCAACCCGGACCCAGCGCAGTGGCGCCCGGGAACACAGCCGCAGTCGCCACCTTGCGCCACCGCCGGCCGGTTACCCCGGGGTCAGGTGCTCAGACAGGGCCGCGCCCGTCGGCGAGCGGCGCCGGGCGACCTGTTCCGGCGTACCGGCGGCGACGATGGTGCCGCCGCCTCCGCCCCCCTCCGGCCCCAGGTCGATGACCCAGTCCGCCTCGGCGATTACATCCAGGTTGTGTTCGATCACCAGCACGCTGTGGCCGGCGTCGACCAGGCGGTGCAGCACCGCGATCAGGCGTTCGACGTCCGCCATGTGCAGCCCCACGGTCGGCTCGTCCAGCAGGTACAGGGTCGGTTTCCCGCCCGGCTGCGGGCGGCTCGCCGGGCGGGCCTTGGCCAGTTCGGTGACCAGCTTGATGCGCTGCGCCTCGCCGCCCGAGAGCGTGGGGCTCTGCTGTCCGAGCGTCAGATAGCCCAGGCCGACCTCCTGCAGCAGTTCGAGCGCGTGATGGATGGCGGGGTGGGCGGCGAAGTAATCCACCGCCTCGTCCACGGGCATGCGCAACACCGCGCCGATGCTCCGGCCCTTGAATTCGATCTGCAGGGTCTCGTGGTTGAAGCGCGCGCCGCCGCAGACCTCGCAGGGCACCTTGACGTCGGGCAGGAAGCTCATCTCGATGCGCTGGTAGCCCTGGCCCTCGCAGGCCTCGCAGCGCCCACCCTTGCTGTTGAACGAGAACCGCCCTGGCCCGTAGCCGCGCAGGTTGGCCTCGGGCGTGGCCGCGAACAGCTTGCGGATGGCGTCCCAGAAGCCGATGTAGGTGGCCGGGCAGGAGCGCGGCGTCTTGCCGATCGGGGTCTGGTCCACTTCGAGCACCCGGCCCAACGCCTCCCAGCCGGCGAGGGCGCGGCAACCGTGCAATGGCTCGCCCGGGCGCTTGCCGCGCCCGGGGGTAGCGGCGGCGCCGAGCAGCGCCTTGAGGCTGCGGTGCAACACCTCGCGCACCAGGGTGCTCTTGCCCGAGCCGGAGACGCCGCTGACGCAGACCAGGCGGCCGAGCGGGAGGCTCAGGTCCAGGTCCCGCAGGTTGTTCAGGTGCGCGCCGCGGATCGCCAGGGACTGCGCCCCTGCGGGCGGGCGGCGGGCGCCGCGCAACGGGTGCCGCAGCGGCCTGGCCAGCGCCTGCCCGGTGACCGAAGCGGGATTGGCGAGCAGGTCCTCGACCCGGCCTTGGGCGACGATGTGACCGCCCCTTACTCCGGCGCCCGGGCCCAGGTCGATGACGTGTTCGGCGCGGCGGATGGTCTCCTCGTCGTGTTCCACCACCACGACCGTGTTGCCCTTGCCTTCGAGCCGGCGCAGGGTGTCGAGCAGCATCCGGTTGTCGCGCGGGTGCAGGCCGATGGTGGGCTCGTCGAGGATGTAGCAGACGCCGCGCAGGTTGGAGCCGAGCTGCGCCGCCAGGCGGATGCGCTGGGCCTCGCCGCCGGACAGGGTCGGGGCGGCGCGATCGAGGCTGAGATAACCCAGGCCGACCTCCTGCAGGAACGCCAGGCGGGCGCTGATCTCGTTCAGCACGTCCTGACCGATGGCGCGTTCGCGGCCGCCGAGTTCGAGGTCGCGGAACACCTGGGCTGCCCGGTCCACCGCGCAGGCGGCATAGTCGGCGATGGACCAGTCGGCCAGGTAGACCGAGAGGGCCTCGGGCCGCAGCCGGGCACCGGCGCAGGCGGGGCAGCTGTGCGGCTCGGCAGTCCCGGCGTCCGCGCCGCCGAGCCAGCTGTCCTCCTCGCCGCTCTGCGCGGCGTCGAAACCGGGCAGCTGCACCCCGGTGCCGTAGCAGCTCGGGCACCAGCCGTGCTTGGAGTTGTAAGAGAACAGGCGCGGGTCCGGCTCCTCGAAACTCTGGCCGCAGCCGGGGCAGGCACGCTGGGTGGAAAAACTCTGCTCGACCCCGGTGTGTGCGTCGGCGATGCGCACCACGCCCTTGCCCTGCTCCAGGGCGCTGGCCAGCAGGCTGCGCAGGGCGGCCTCGTGCGCCGGCGTCACCGCGAGTTCGCCCAGGGGCAGGTCGATGTTGTGCTCGGCGTAGCGGTCCAGCCCGGGCCATTCGTTCACCGGCAGGAATTCGCCGTCGGCGCGCAGCAGCAGGTGACCGCGCCGCGAGGCCCACTTCGCCAGTTCGTTGTAGACGCCCTTGCGCGCCACCACCAGCGGCGCCAGCACCACCACGCGGTGCCCGGCCCACTCGCGCAGCACCCGTTCGGCGATGGCCTCGCGCGACTGTGGCTGGATCGGGATCTCGCAGTCGGGGCAGTACTGCACGCCCAGCTTGACGAACAGCAGGCGCAGGAAGTGGTGGATCTCGGTCAGGGTGCCGACCGTGGACTTGTAGCCGCCGCGGCTGGTGCGCTGCTCGATCGCCACCGTCGGCGGGATGCCGTAGACCGCGTCCACATCGGGCCGCGCCGCCGGCTGCACGAACTGGCGGGCGTAGGCGTTGAGCGATTCCAGGTAACGCCGCTGCCCCTCGTTGAACAGGATGTCGAAGGCGAGGGTGCTCTTGCCCGACCCCGACACTCCGGTGATCACGGTGAAGGTCTCGCGCGGAATCCGCACCGTGATGTTCTTGAGGTTGTGTTCGCGTGCCCGCACCACCTCGATGGCGCCAGGGCCGCGCGCGGCCGTTTTCTCCTCGGCCCCCGGCCCCCGGCCCCCGGCCCTTTCCCCCGCCAGGCCACCGCCGCGCGCCGCCTGCAGCGAAAGATACCGGGCCAACGACTGTCCGGTGTGGCTGCCCGGATGCGCCATCACCTGGGCCGGGGTACCGGCGCACACCAGCCGTCCGCCCTGCTCTCCACCCTCCGGACCCAGGTCGACCAGCCAGTCGGCGACGCATATCAGGTCGAGGTTGTGCTCGATCACCACCAGCGAGTGACCGGCGCGCAGCAAGCGTTCGAAGGCCTGCAGCAGCACCGCGATGTCGGCGAAGTGCAGGCCGGTGGTCGGTTCGTCGAACAGGAACAGGGTGTGGCCTTGCTTGCGGCCCTTGCGGGAGAGATGGCCGGCGAGCTTCAGCCGCTGCGCCTCGCCGCCGGAGAGGGTCGGCACCGGTTGGCCGAGTTGCAGATAGCCCAGCCCCACGGCACGCAAGGGCTCTAAGGCGCGCACGATTTCAGGGTGCCCGGCGAAAAAAGCGGCAGCCGCGTTGACCGTCATGCCGAGCACGTCGCTGATGGACTGCTCGCGGTGCTTTACCTGCAGCACCGGGGCGCGGAAGCGCTGGCCGTTGCAGTCGGGGCAGCGCAGGTAGACGTCGGACAGGAACTGCATCTCGACGTGCTCGAAGCCGGTGCCGCGGCAGCTGGGACAGCGCCCGGTGCCCGAGTTGAAGCTGAAGGTGCCCGCGGTATAGCGGCGCTGCCGGGCCAGCGGCTCTTTGGCGAACAGCTTGCGGATGCCGTCCAGTGCGCCAACGTAGCTCGCCGGGTTGGCGCGCGAGGTCTTGCCGATGGGCGCCTGGTCGACCAGCACCACCTGGGCTATGCCCTCGTGGCCGGTGATGGCCCGGTGCGCGCCGGGCGGGTCGGCCGGCTGACCCTGCAACTTGGCCAGGGCGTTGTACAGCACGTCCTGGACCAGGGTCGACTTGCCCGAACCCGACACCCCGGTGACGCACACCAGGCGGTTCAGCGGCAGGCGCAGGTCGAGGTTGCGCAGGTTGTGCGCGCTGGCGCCGAGTACGCTGAGCCAGGCGGTGTCGGCGGCGGGCGGGTCGGTGGCGCGGTCGGCACCGATGCGCTCCCGCCCGGTGAGGTAGGCAGCGGTCAGCGAGCCGGGCGTGGCCATGACCTCGGCCGGCGTGCCCATGGCGACCAGGTGTCCGCCGGCCTCGCCCGGCCCCGGTCCCAGGTCGATCAGCCGGTCTGCCGCCAACATGACCTCCGGGTCGTGCTCGACCACCAGCAACGAGTTGCCGGCGTCGCGCAGCCGCTGCAGCACCCCGATCACCCGCTGCATGTCGCGCGGGTGCAGGCCGATGCTGGGTTCGTCCAGGACGAACAGGGTATTGACCAGCGAGGTGCCGAGCGCCGTGGTCAGGTTGAGGCGTTGCACCTCGCCGCCGGAGAGGGTGCGCGACTGCCGGTCGAGGGTCAGATAGCCCAGCCCGACCTCGGTCAGGTAACGCAGCCGGGCGCGGATCTCGCCCAGCAGCAGGTCCGCCGCCTGGTCCATGGCGGTCGTCGGCACCAGCTGCTCGAAGAAACGGCGCGCCTGGCTGATGGGCAGGCCCACCAGGTCGTGGAGGTTGAGGCCGGGCAGGTCCCGATAGGCGGCGGCGTCGATCGCGATGCTGTCCGAACGGCAGCGCCGCGCGGGCGCGAGGACCGCGTCCGCCTCGGCCTTGCTGCCGACGCGCCAGTCCAGGGCCTCGTCGCGCAGGCGCGCGCCGTGGCAGCTCGGGCAGGTGTCGTAGCTGCGGTACTTCGACAACAGCACCCGGATGTGCATCTTGTAGGCCTTGGACTCCAGGTAGTTGAAAAACTCCCGGATGCCGTACCAGCGCTTGCCGTTGGGCTTGCCCTCGCCCTCGATCAGCCAGTGCCGGTCGGCGTCGCTGAGTTCCGCCCAGGGCCGGTCGGTCGGCAGGCCGCGCTGGTGGGCGCAGCGCATCACGTCTTCCTGGCACTCCCAGGCGCTGTCGGTCTGGAAGGGCTTGATCGCGCCTTCGACCAGGCTCTTGGTCGGGTCCGGCACCACCAGTGACCAGTCGATGCCGATCACCCGGCCGAAGCCGCGGCAGGTCTCGCAGGCGCCCAGCGGCGAGTTGAAGGAGAAGCTGTTGGGCAGGGGTTCGCGGTAATCGAGGTCGCAGTGCGCGCAGTGCAGGCCGGCGGAATAGCGCAACGGGGCGCCGGCCGCGCGCTGCTCGTCCAGCGGGTAGACGCTGAGCTGGCCGTGACCGTGCTTGAGCGCGTGCTCCAGGGCTTCGACCAGGCGGGCGCGGTTGTCCGCCGCCAGACGGGTGCGGTCCTGCACCACTTCCAGCCGGTCGCCGTCGCGGCGGTGGATACGGGTGTAACCCTGGGCGTTGAGGAAGCCCTCGATCTCCTGCTGCGTGAAACTCGCCGGCACCGGTACCGGGAAGGTCACCATCAGGCGCGTGCCGGCCGGCAGTTGCGCCTGCAGGTCGGCGTAGATGCCCGGCGGGTCGTCGCGTTGCACCTCGCGGCCGCAGCCGTGGCAGTAGAGGCGGGCGGCACGCGCATACAGGAGTTTGAGGTGGTCGTTCAGCTCGGTCATGGTGCCCACGGTGGACCGCGAGGTACGCACCGGGTTGGTCTGGTCGATGGCGATGGCCGGCGGCATGCCCTCGATGCGGGTCACGCGCGGGCGGTCCATGCGGTCGAGGAACTGCCGGGCATAGGGCGAGAAGGTTTCGACGTAGCGGCGCTGTCCCTCGGCATAGACGGTATCGAAGGCCAGCGACGACTTGCCCGAGCCCGACACCCCGGTGACCACGATCAGCTCGCCCAGCGGCAGGTCGAGATCGAGATCCTTCAGGTTGTTCTGGCAGGCGCCGTGAATACGAATGCGGTCGTCGGACATGGTTCGGGATGCGGGTGGCGACTCGGCAATGGTACGCCGGCTGTCCCCGCGACGGGGCCGGGCCGGTCAGATTGGGGTCAGCCGGGCTGGTGCTGGCGCAGCCGGGTCTGGGGCCGTGCCGTCACCACGGCCTCCGGGCGGCCGAACAGGTAGCCCTGGCCGTAGGCGAAGCCGAGCTTGTAGACCGCGGCCAGCTGGGCCTCGGTCTCGATGCCTTCGGCGACCAGCCGGTAACCGGACTCGAGAATCATCTGCGCCAGGTGCAATACGATCCGGTGCTGCGCACCCTGCTCCAGCAGGCGAATCAGGGAGATGTCGAACTTGACCACGTCCACCGGCATGCTGGCGAGGTAGCGCACCGAGGAATAACCGCTGCCGAAATCGTCCAGGGCCACCTCGAAGCCCATTGCCCGCAGCCGGTCCAGGACCTCGGTGGCCAGGCCCAGGTGGGTGATCAGGGCGGTCTCGGTGATCTCCAGCACGAAGTGGTGTGCGTCCATGTGGGCCCGGAACGGCTCCAGCCATTCGGTCACCCGGGGATTGGCCAGGCTTGGACCGGACATGTTCAGGGACACGCCGCAGCCGGCCGGCAGGCGGTGTTCGCGGAGGTCCTGCAGAATCCGCCGAAACACCGCGCGGTCCAGATCGGCCTCCAGGCGGCGCGCCTCGACCAGGGGGAATATGGTGGATGGCGGGATCCAGTCCTCGCCGTTGCGGATTCGCAGCAGCGCTTCGTAATAAGCGACCGCGTTGTTCTCCAGCTCCACCACGGGTTGATAGAACATGGTCAGCCCGACGCCGTGGGTGATGGCCTCGAATACGGCGTTGTTGATCACGTTGGAAAAGATGCCCCGGGTGATTTCGGCCAGTTCGGGCGTGAAGGTGGCGATGTGGAAGCGGCCGGGACGCTTGGCGTGATACATGGCGATGTCCGCCTGCCGCTGCAGGTTCTGCAGGGCTGCGGGCGAGATGGTCGGCGCGTGCGCCAAGCCGATACTGATACGGATCGGCTCGCGCACCCCGATGCGATGGAAGGGATAGGCCGCCACTGCCTTGCGGCACCGCTCCGCCATCAGCTGGGCGTTGTCGCGGTCGCAGTCGATCAGCACCGCGGCAAACTCGTCGCCGCCCAGGCGGTACAGTTGCTCGCCGCGGCGCAGCACGCTTTGCAGGCAGCCGGTGATGGCCTTGAGCACGCGGTCGCCGACCTGGTGACCGTAGCTGTCATTGATGGCCTTGAAGTGGTTCACGTCGAACAGCACCAGACACACGCTGAACCGCAGGTCCCCCAGCAGTTCGTTGATGCTGCGCCAGTAGTCGTCGAAGGCGCGCCGGTTCATGACGCCGGTCAGGGCATCGTGGTGAGCGAGCCGCCAAAGTTTGCGGTTGGTCTCGTCGAGGCTCGAATGCACGTCGCGCAAGCGCTCGTGGTAGTCGTTGAGGGAATTGCGCACCTTCTCGACTTCGGCAATGGGCAGCAGCGACTCGGTCGGCTCCAGCGCCAGGCCATCGGGGGCCTGCTTGAGCCGGTCGATGTGCTGGCTGATCGCGCACAGGGGCTTGCGGATCAGGTAGACCAGCGAGGGATAGAACACCAGCCACAGCACGCCGATGATGCTGCCCAGGCGCAGCAGGGCATCGCTCAACGCGGTCTCGATCGCCGCCGCCATGGGGTCATCGCCGAGCTGGTAGCGGACAGCCGCGGCCAGTTCGACGCCTGCGAGCAACTGCCCGGGCGTGATTTCGAGCGCCAAGGAATCGGGGTCCACCAGCCGGTACTGCTGTTGGCGCAGCAGTGGCAGGTAAGGCAGACGTAGCGCTACGTAGCCGCGGGCGGCATTCTCCCCGCCGCCGCTCAGGATGGGGTGTGCCAGCAGCAACATGGGTTCGCCTTGCCATAGCTGCACCAGCGGGATGGTCGGCCGTGGCGGCAGTGCGGGCGGGAAGGGACTGTGCGGGGTCGATGCGAGGACCCGTCCCCGGGCGTCGTACAGGTGCGCGTCCAGCACCCCGGGGGGCAGGCTCTCGAAGTCCCCGATGCGTTGCCAGTCTGCGGCGTCGGCTACTGGGTCGAGCCGCTGCCGGACCTCGTCCTGCTCGGCGAAGCCCGCGGCGATGCGGCGCGCTTGCTCCAGGGCGCGTTCGCTGCCGCGGATGATTTCCTGCTGCGCCAGTTCGGCGTTGGACCGGGCGAGGTCGCCGTGCACGCGTTGCAGTTGCACATAGGTGAGCCCGCCGAAGATGGCGAACATCACCAGCGTCAGCCCTGCGAACAAGGTCGCGTACTGGGTTATCGACAGGGCAACGGTGTCGCGCGGCATGGCCGGGTCAGCCCTGCCGACCGGCCGGTCTTGGAACGGCTCTGCCCAGGGGGGCCGCGTCCACGACTGCGGCCGGGGAGCGGCGGGTAACAGCCACCGCCGTCAACCCTGGTTGGCTTCGACTACGACTTTGGCCCGGCCGCGCGGCGCGCAGACCCTTGCAGAACGGCTTGTCCAGGCTTCGCAGCCCATCCTCCATCTTCAACCACCTCCCTGGTTGCAGGGAGTCTGTGTCGGGTGCCGGTCTGGCGCCGGCATCGGGACTGGATCATTACAACGCACGGGTTTGAGTCTGCGACATTGAAGTTTTATTTACAAACACTTGGCGAGGTAGTGCCGATTCAGGCGGGCGTTGTGGCGGCGGTGGTTGATCCAGATCCGGGTAACGCGTAGCTTGCGCCGGAGCGACATTACGCGACATGCCAATGAACTGGCCGCAACTCCTTTCCCGCAAGCGCCTCGGCACCGATCAGCCGCCCAGCCCGGTGACGGCGCGCACCGACTTCCAGCGCGATTTCGACCGGATCGTGTTCTCGTCCGCATTCCGCCGGATGCAGGACAAGACCCAGGTCTTCCCCTTGTCCACGGTCGACTATGTACGCACCCGGCTGACCCACAGCCTGGAAGCGTCCAGCATCGGCCGTTCGCTCGGCACGCTGGTCGGCGAGCAGGTGATCGCGCGGCACGGATTACAGGGTTTCGAGGCCTCGGACTTCGGCGATATCTGCGCCGCGGCCTGTCTGGCGCACGACATAGGTAATCCGCCGTTCGGCCATTCGGGCGAAGACGCGATCCGCCATTGGGCCACGGCCGCCGCCTACGGTCGCCGCCGCGTCGCCCTGTTGCCCGCACCCGAACGCGCGGATTTTCTGCGTTTCGAGGGCAATGCCCAGGGCTTCCGGATCCTGACCCGGCTGCAGAACCCGGACAACCCGGGTGGCTTGCAGCTGACCTGTGCGACCCTGGCTGCGTTCACCAAGTATCCGCGCCAGGCCTGGCTGGACGGCGGCCACTACGCGGGCGTCAGCGCCAAGAAGCAGGGTTTCGTCTGCGAAGACCGGGAGTTGTTCGAAGAGGTCGCGCGCACGGTCGGCCTGACGCGCCGCGATGCGCAACGCCCGATTTGGCACCGCCACCCGCTGGCCCTGCTGGTGGAGGCGGCGGACGACATCAGCTACCGGGTGATCGATATCGAGGACGGCTTCCGGCTCGGCCACTTCGGGTACGAGGAGGTCTACCAGCTGTTCTGGCCGGTGGTGCCGGATCCCGCGGCGCAGGCACCGCGGCTGCAGGCGATCAAAGACCCGAAAAACCGCATTCAGTTCTTGCGCGCCAAGGTGATGAACGAGGCCATCCGCCAGGCCCGCGAGTGCTTTCTGGACCACGAGCCCGACATCCTCGCCGGCCGCTTCGACCAGTCGCTGCTGGACGAGGTGCCCTTGCGGCGCGAACTGGATCAGCTGGTCACGGTGGCGCGCGAGCGGATCTATGTCGCGCCGCAGGTGGTGGAGATCCAGGCCGCGGGTTACCAGGTGGTCAGCGAACTGCTGGAGCGGGTGACGCAGGTGGTCGACGACATCGCCGAACATGGCGCCGCCGCCTCGCCGCGCAGCCACATGATCGCCCGTCTGGTGCCGGAGCAATTCCTGGGCGACGGGCGGGTGCCGTCACCCTGTCCTTACACCCGCTTGTTGCGGCTGACCGACTTCGTGTCCGGCATGACCGATTCCTTCGCGGTCGCGCTGTACAAGAAGCTGACCGGGATTTCGTTGCCGGGCGGCTAGACCGGATATCCCACCAGCCGGCCAGAGGAGCTGCCGACATTCCATTGCTGGACTGTCAGGGCGGCGTCTTGCCGATGCGCCGGTTTGCAGGTCGAGCACAATGCCCGCCGCCTGCGCCTGACGCCCGCTGGACGCTTATCCCCATGCCCAGCCCTGCCCGGC